>CAZNEH010000051.1:0-2550 GCA_964572175.1 uncultured Gammaproteobacteria bacterium | reverse complement strand
AATGATTTTAAGATATTGTGAGTCAAAAGGTTTTACGGCTAGATTACTAGAAATTTCCCATGGCCAAGAAGCCGGAATAAAAAAAGCCGTGTATTTAATTTCTGGCCGCTATGCCTATGGCCATTTAAAAAGTGAAAACGGAGTTCATCGTTTAGTAAGAATTTCTCCTTTTGATGCCGAGGCCATGCGCCACACTTCTTTCGCTCTAATGGAAGTTCTTCCCGACTTTGGCGAAGTTCCGGAAATTAAGATCGAAGACAAAGATTTAAAAATAGACGTTTTTCGTTCTTCTGGACCAGGTGGTCAAAGCGTTAACACCACAGACTCTGCCGTACGCTTAACTCATGCGCCAACTGGAATAGTAGTTAGTTGCCAAAACGAAAAATCCCAGCATCAAAACAAAGAAACTGCTTTAAAAATATTAAAAAACAAACTACACTTGCTCCAAGAAGCTGAACAAGAAGAAGAAAAGCGTAAGATTAGAGGAGAGTACACTTCTGCTGAATGGGGTAATCAAATCCGGTCTTATGTTTTACATCCTTACAAAATGGTTAAAGACCATCGCACCAACTACGAAGAAAAAAATCCTCAAGACGTTCTTGACGGAGGCTTAGATAATTTTATTGAAGAATATTTAAAAATAAAATAATATGTGTGGAATAATCGGCTATTTAGGAAACAAAGAGGCAACTCCAATCTTATTAGATGGTTTAAAAAGAATGGAATACCGCGGCTATGACTCTGCCGGAATCGCTGTTTTAAACAAAGAAGGAGTGAAGTGTGTAAAAAAACAAGGCAAGATAGAAAACTTAGAAGCCGAACTGCCAAAGCAAAAAACTGATGGCACTATCGGCATTGCTCATACTCGATGGGCCACTCATGGTGCACCATCCGACGTTAATGCTCATCCTCACTCAGGTTGCGGCGAAAAACTTTATTTAGTTCACAACGGAATCATTGAAAATTACTCCAAATTAAAAGCAGAGCTAGAAAAAAAAGGACATAAAATTAAAACAGACACAGATACTGAAATTTTAGCTCATTTAATCGAAGAGCATTATCCAGAAGGAGTTAAATTAGAAGAGGCCGTAAAAAAAGCTTTGTCCGAAGTAGAGGGAACTTATGGCCTAGGCGTAGTCTCTTCACAGGATCCAAACAAGATCGTGGCTGCTCGTTTAGGTAGTCCCTTAGTTTTGGGAGTAGTCAACGACTCTGAATTTGTTATTGCTTCAGACATTACTGCTTTATTAAAACATACTCGCCAAGTAATTTATTTAGACGATTACGAGGTCGCTGTTATTACTCCTGAGGGTTTTGAAATTTCTACTTTAGACAATAAAGCCGTAGATAAACAAGTAGAAGAAATAGACTGGGACACTGAGGCTGCGGAAAAACAAGGTTACCCTCATTTCATGCTCAAAGAAATAATGGAGCAGCCCAAGATTGTTGAAGACGCTATCCGTGGTCGCTTAAAAATAGACGAAGGCTTAGCCCATCTAGGCGGATTTATCGAACAGCGCGAAAGATTAAAAGACGTTAACCGAATTGTTATTGTTGCTTGCGGCACCGCTTACTACGCTGGCTGTGTTGGTGAATACATGATCGAAGAATATGCCGGCTTACCTGTAGAAGTAGAGTTTGCTTCCGAATTTCGATATAAAAAACCAGTTCTAGACAAACAAACCGCGGTAATTGTGATTTCCCAATCTGGGGAAACCGCTGATACTTTAGCTGCCATGCGTGAAGCTAAACGCAAGGGCGCAGTTACTTTAGGAATTATCAATGTGGTTGGCTCTACTATTGCTCGGGAAGTTGATGCCGGGGCTTATTCCCATGCTGGTCCAGAAATTGGCGTGGCTTCTACTAAAGCTTTTATGTCTCAGCTTACTATTTTAGCCTTAGTAACTGTTTTCTTAGGACGTCAACGAGGCATGTCCTTAGTTATGGGTCAAAGAATTTTAGAAGAGCTCACTCAAATTCCATCTAAGATTAAAAAAATCCTCGAACAAAAAGACGACCTGAAAAAGTTAGCAGAAAAATACAAAGACTACCAAGACTTTTTCTTCTTAGGTCGCAAATATAATTTTGCCATTGCTTACGAAGGCGCTTTAAAGCTCAAAGAAATTTCTTACATTCATGCTGAGGGTTATGGCTCTGGAGAAATGAAGCATGGGCCAATTGCCTTGATTGATGAAAATTTCCCATCTTTCTTCATCGCTCCTCAAGACAGTGTTTACGACAAAGTGATTTCTAACTTACAAGAAACCAAAGCTCGTAAAGGAAAAATAATTTCCTTAACCACAGAGGGTAATACCGAGTTAGCTGAAATGTCTGATGATATAATTTATATTCCAAAAACCTTAGAAATGCTTACTCCGATGCTAACTGTTGTTCCTCTTCAGCTTTTCTCTTACCACATTGCCGTCCTTCTTGGTCGTGATGTAGACCAGCCTCGTAACTTGGCTAAATCTGTTACTGTAGAATAAATTGTGCTATACTAAAAATAGATTAAGGCACCTCTCCCCAGAGGTGTCTTATGTTACATAAATC
>CAZNEH010000050.1:0-2941 GCA_964572175.1 uncultured Gammaproteobacteria bacterium | reverse complement strand
ATTGAAGTAGCTAAATTATTAGATATAATATAAAAATATGGCAAAATTAAAACTGCAAAATCCACAATTTGGGAGCGTGCCTGCTCAAACTACAGAATTTGATATACCAGAAGGGGCTTTTAAAACAGACTTCTTTGAATCTGGTGTTGGATTAATCAGAGAAGGTAAAGTAATTACTCCCCATATTAGAGAGCTTTTTCCAAGAGATGTGTCTGGAAATTTTATTTGGGGAGGTAAAACAATAAGACAACACGCAGAATCCTCACGAGGTGCATTGGGACAAAGACTTGGATTAAACTTAGGGGGATTAGCAGTCGAAAAAGCTGGTTTAATACCTCAACTTGAAAGAGAAGGATTTAAGAGAGAGACTGTCAGTATTGATGAATTTAAAAAATTACTTGGAACAACTGGGTTAAGAGAAGATATTAATGTTGGCGGAGGCCCAGCTATAACTGCTGAACCGCCTTCAATGCAACAAGCACCAGCTCCAAAAGCTCAATTTATTAGCAAACACGATATTCGTGCATTTGATGAAAGGCCGGTAAGCCGAGGTACAAGAATTTTAAATGAAGAGGATTTGCAACAAAGGCGTGAAGAATTGGCAGCAGCTGGGATACCTCCAAGTGAATGGAGTAATTATATTAGTTCTCCAGGAGAGTTCGGAGATGATAACCTTTACTTTAAACAACCAGCAACGCTTACTTCTCCTACTGGCGAGAAGAAGATTGTACCAAGTGGTTCTAAGGAAGCAAGTGATTTATTTAAAGCTGGATTTACTTTAGGTGTACCTACTGATGATACTGTTATATCGTCTAATACGATGTCTGACGAACCAATCGTCAATATAGGTGATGATACTACTCCAACAACATTCCAGTCTGACACAACCGCTGGCGGATTTGACGCTACCATAAAATCAGCCAATGACGAAGTTAAAAGACTTCAAAACATTTTAGTTGACGAAACGCCGGAAACAGAAAAGTTAAAAACGCTTGATGAGCTTATCGCTAGCTTAGATCCAGATGCTTTGACTGGTCGTGGAGCGGCGCAATTATCAGAAGAAGAAAAACGTGGTATAGAGGCAAAGACACAATCTATTATAAGTAAAACAGCCGAACTTAAACAAAAGAATGACGAAATAAGTGCTTTAACACAAAGCTATAATCTAGCCAACACCGAAGCAGAGGGTAAGCCACAAACATTATCTAGATTAAGAGGACAAAAAGCTCAGAATTATAGGATGTATCTAGCTCAAAAGAATGCTCTTACCGCAGATGCAGCGTTTATACAATCAGACTTACTATTTATGCAAGGTCAACTAGAAGCAGCTCAAAATGCAGCAGATAGGGCAGTAGATCTTATGTTCTCAGACAGATTAGACAAATATAATGCAACGATAGCTAAAATAAATATTCTTCAACCACAGGTTACAGGCGACGAAGAAAGGTACCTTGAGGGCATTAAATTAGATTTAGAGAATCAACAGGCTGAATTAGATGAGTTAAAACAAAGCAAAAAAGATATTCAGAACTTAAAGTTAGGATATATTGAATCTATGGCTACTGCTGGACAAGAACCAGATGTAGGAGTTTTATCAAGTTTAAGTAAAGTACAATCGGTAGATCAAGCGATAGATATTATAGGAAAAAATCTACCAACTGGAGATACAAGTGAACGATTATCTGTTGCAGAAGCTAAATCTTTGGGAGTACCATTTGGAACTACCAAAGCAGAGGCAGAGGCTATGGGTATTATTCCTGGTACTAGAACTGGTACTAGAACTGGAATTGGTGGTGTTAGTGGGACTGGTTTAACACAAGCTAAGCTTACTACAGCCAAATCTAACTATTTAAAAGCTAATCCAGATAAAACAAGTGTTGATTTCAATGCCTTATCTAACGATGATAAATTACGTTGGTCTGTAGGTGGAATTAAAAAAGAAACTGATGAATGGGACTTTGGAAAATCTATTATAGAGTCTAATCCTAACGCAAGTGATGATGAATTAAAGCAAGGATTATTAGAGGAAACAGAACTGAGTGTTAGTGAAATCAATTCTTTAATAGCGACTCGACCTCAGCCAGAGCCATTTTCAGAAGATTGGCTTAAACAAAAAATAAATATATCTAGACAACAGGATTTTTCTGATTCGGAAATAGTCGAATTTATATTAGATAATTTTGATAAAGATTTTGATAAAGATAAATTATTTAAAACAGCCAAAGAAGCTGGTTTTGCTAAATGGTATACAGGAAAAACATCTGATATAAAAAGATATATTGAAAGTTTACTTTAATTATGGCGTTAGTAATACCTAAAAGAGAAGATGTTAAAAGAAAAACTACTCTTATAATTCCTAAAAGAGAAGAGGTTTTAGGTTTGCCAGAAGGAGAAGATAAAATTTTACCAAGAACTAAAGAAGAAATTTCCGAAGTTGCTCAAAGATTAGGTCAAGCAAGGGATATACCGACAGAAAGCGGTGGACTATTTCAATCTATTAAAGATTTTATTTTTCCAAAAAAAGAACCTGCAAAATTTAAAGCTGAAATTGGAGTAACACCAACAAAAGAACAATTACTTGGTCTTGGTCTTGGCCCAATTGACTTTGCAAGACTTACAGAAGAAAGCAAAAAAGAAGTTAGCCAACTAATAACAAAAAAAGAGATTACCAAGCCAAGAATCCCCGTAATAGCACCATTAGAACCAACAGAAAAACTTGTTAGGGCTATTACATTTTTGCCATCTGAATTAGTCAGAGGATTAACTAAAATAGGTCTTGAAATAATAGAATCAGATTTAGAACTTATACCTGCAACACAACAACAATTAATGATACTTGGAAATGAACCAATTAAAAGATTGGCTGAACAAAGTTTAACTGCTGATATTACAGAAGCTACCCTTAAAAAAGCTGGTTTTCCAGAGGAGTTATCAGAAAATA
>CAZNEH010000049.1:0-2960 GCA_964572175.1 uncultured Gammaproteobacteria bacterium | reverse complement strand
CCTCATTAAAATTCACTTTCAAATTAGCAGTCTCTTCTTCTAAATTATACTCTTTAAGTTTATAGCTAATATTTTCTTTAGAATAATCAGCTGTTAATTTTAAGTCTGAAGAAAGTTGACCACCTGCTTCTTCTAAAGCCTTGGTTAATAATTCTTCTTTGTCTACGGCTAGAGCTACTACTTTAACTTTTAAGGTCACGGTCACAGAGCTGGCTTCTTCGCCCACTTCTTTATCATATTCTTCAGTCAAAACTTCAGCCTTTAAAGAATTAGCATCTAAAGTTAAATTTTCATTTTGTTTCGCATTCATTTGCCCCATTAATTCCAAGTGAGCTTCTTCTTTTAGCTTAACAATTAATTTTTCCTTAGCATTAGCTAAGTCATTTTGAGTGATCACACTAACCTTGCTTTTACCACCAGTCATTGCTTCAGTACTTTCTCCATAAATCGCTTCTTTTTTAGCAGAGTTTAGAGCCACTACTTCAAATTTACTAGCCTCGATATCTCCGCTAGCTCCTTCTTCATCAGCCTCTACATTTACTTCTACAGACCCGCCTTTTGGAACATTAATATCTTCCGTAGTTCTAAATAAAATTCCATCTTCAGAAAGTAGGCGAGTAGTAGTTACCATTTGCTGGTCTGCAGTATAATTATTATAAATAGTTACTGTTCCACTAGCTTTTCCTTCTACTTCTTTATCTCCCTTTAAATCACTATAAATTCCAGACCCCTCTACTTCAGAATTAAATAATTTTCCACTTACTTCTCCTAAGCTAGTCTCATAACTAATTAAAGCCTCTTGAGGCACAGTAGTTACTGTAATAGTAGTCTTAGAAAAAGCAAAGTATCCAATAAAGCATACTAAGATCAAAGTTAAAACAATAAACAATACTACTAACTTGTTGTAATGCTTGCTAATTTTCGCGTTTTTAAATTCAGCCATATATTTGTATGGACAACCCTAGGGTTGTCATTACTTATTATTTTAATATTATACCATGTTTACCTGGCTATCTCCAAGTAAACGCTTTACCTCGGCTACTCCTTTTTCATTAACCGATATTTTTGTATCAATTTTCTTTTCCCCAGAAATTAAATAAACCGGATGGATTCCTCTATTCTCTAATAAGAGATTTTTTAATTGATTAAACAAACCCCTTTTTAGTTTATCTGGAACAGTGACTAAAACTTCCCGGCCATTTAATTGTTCAGGGTTAAACTCTCTGGCTTTATCTACTAAAATCTTAAGCTCTCCATCTTTATCATCAATTTTTCCTTCAATTACTAAAATTTTATCTTCTTCCCAAAGCATTCCAGTTTCTTCTAAGGTTCTAGGAAAAACAATAGCCTCAATTTCACCATTCCCGTCTTCCATGCTGGCAAACAACATCGGCTTGCCTTTTTTAGTGGTAATTCTTTTAGCTGTGGTGATAACCCCAACTATTTTAATTTTTTCTTGGCCAATGTATTGATTCAAATTATCAAAGCTAATACCCATTCGAGAAATAACATCTTTATATTCAGCTAATGGATGAGACGAAATATATAAACCTAATAACTCTTTTTCCCAGGATAATTTTTCTTTATCAGTAGCTGGTTCAGATACGGCTAAGCGCAAACGAGGAGCATTATCAACTGGCATTTGACCAAATAAATTAGTTTGCCCAGAGTCGCGTTCTTGTTGGGCAGTTTTAGCATAGGTCAATAAATTTTCCATATTAAAAAGCATTTGCCCACGTTCACCAAATTCATCTAAGGCTCCACACTTGGCCAAGCTTTCTAAAGATTTTTTATTTAAATCTCTATCTTGGACTCGGCTTAAGAAATCTTCCAAATTTTTATAAGGTCCATTTTCTTTTCGTTCATCAATAATAACTCGAACAATGTTTTCACCCACATTTTTGACTGCCCTTAATCCAAAACGAATTCTAGTTTTAGACTCTTCTAAACTTTCCTTAACTACCGTGAAAGTAGAAAAACTTTCATTTACACTCGGCGCCAAAACTTCAATGTTTAAATGATCGCACTCATTAACCTCAATGGCAATTCGTTCCGTGTTTTCTTGGTCAGCCGTCATTAGCGACGCCATGAACTGGGCCGGGTAGTTAGCTTTTAAATAAGCTGTTTGATAAGCAATTAAAGCATAGCAAGCCGCATGAGATCGGTTAAAACCATAGCCAGCAAAGGGCTCGATAAATTCAAAGACTTTTTTAGCTACTTTTTCCATTACTCCATTATCTATACAGCCCTTAATAAACTTTTCTTTTTGCTCTTCCAATAGTTCTTTAATTTTCTTACCCATGGCTTTACGCAAAACATCCGCTTCTCCCATGGTAAAACCAGCCAAGTCTCTGGCAATTCTCATAACTTGTTCCTGATAAATGGCAACTCCATAAGTGGTGTCTAAGATCGGCTGTAAAGTAGGGTGGAGGTAAGTAGTTTGTTTTCCGTGCTTGCCCGCAATATAATCTGGAATCCATTCCATCGGCCCTGGTCGATAAAGGGCTACCATGGCAATAATATCTTCAAACTCTGTAGGCTTTAATTCTTTTAAGTATCTTTTCATTCCCGAGCTTTCAAGCTGAAAGACTCCAGTTGTTTTTCCAGATTTTAATAAATCATAAGCCTTTTTATCGTCTAAAGGAATATTATTCATGTTAATCTTCCGGCCTAGAGTTTTTTCTACGATATATAAAGTACTTTCAATAATTGTTAAGTTCTTTAATCCTAAGAAGTCCATTTTTAGTAACCCCAAGTCTTCTACTGGATGAAGAGAGTACTGAGAAACCATTTCCTTGTCATCTTGAGAAGCGTATTGAAGGGGAACATTCGTGTTTAAAGGATTTTTAGTAATCAAAACCCCACAAGCATGAACCGAACAATGCCGAGCTACGCCCTCTAATTTTTTAGCCGTATCTAAAAGTCGTTGAGCATCAGGGTCTTGCTGGTAAATATCTTTT
>CAZNEH010000048.1:0-3424 GCA_964572175.1 uncultured Gammaproteobacteria bacterium | reverse complement strand
AAATTATTAGTAATTAAATAAAAAAAATTATAAAAAAGAATTACTAAATAAAATAGTTGAAGAAGCTCAAGAGGCTTTAAATGCTAATGGTGACAAAAAAGAACTAACTAAAGAAATAGGAGATTTATTAGAGGTCGTAGATTATTCGATTAATGCATTTGATTTGAATAGAGGGGAAATAGAAAAAATAAGGAAAGAAAGAAAAGATGCTAGGGGTGGATTTGATAATAAAATATTTTTAGAAAGTACAGAAGATTAACGTTATTGTAGTCCCTCGACTCGGCCCGGGAACCAAAATTGTTGCTTGCAATACTCATATTAAACTGCGTATAATAACAGCAGTTTTTTGATACTCAAAATTCAGGCCTGTACGGCCCGGGAGGAGCTACGTGATTAATCAGAAGTCAGATATTTTAGAGTGGGTTAAGAATTATTTTAAAAATAAAAATCTTCCCGAGAGACCCGCATTATCATTTACAGATGTTGCTATTGAAGATAATTACTCTTCAATAGGTAGTAGGTCGGATATAAGAAATTTAAGAACTCATTTAGCTAAAAATATATATCTTAATGCTCCTGTAGTATCTGCAAACATGGATACAGTTACTAATGCTAAGATGGCTATTGCTTTAGCCAGACTTGGTGGATTGGGTTTTATTCATCAATTCTTTCCTTTAGACGAAAGAATTGCTCAGGTTAAAAAAGTTAAACGAGCTGACAATGCTTTAATTAAAAATCCTTTAACTATTTTAACAGGCGCCACTTTACGAGAAGCTCAATTACGAATGATGGAATATCAAGTTTCTAGTGTATTAGTTATAGATGAAGATAATAGGCTTTTAGGTATTTTAACTACGAGAGATTATAAATTTAAAGATGATGATAATTTAATTGTAGATAATGTAATGAAAAAAATGCCATTAGTTACTGGCACTCCTCATACCAAAAAGAAAGACGCCGAATTAATTTTTGATAAAAATAAATTAGAAAAATTACCATTAGTAGATAAAGACGGTAAATTATGTGGACTTATGACTGCTAAGGATATTTTAAAAGAAAAAGAATTTCCTAATGCAGCACGAGATAAAGATTGGAAATTAATGGTTGGTGCCGCTATCAGACTTAATGATGATTATTTAGACGAAACAAGATCTCTTTTAGAAGCTGGCGCAGACGTTATTCTTTTAGATACTGCGAGAGCGAATTCTAAAATAGTATGTGATGCTGTCATAAAGATAAAAGAAGAGTTTCCTGATTGTCCTCTAGTTGTCGGCAATATAGATACAGCAGAGGCTGCTTATATGTTGATTCAGGCTGGTGCAGATTGTTTAAAAATTGGTATTGGCCCCGGCTCTGCTTGTAAGACTCGTGTTGCTACAGGAGTTGGCTCCCCTCAGCTTTATGCAGTTGCAAGATGTGCGGCTGTAGCAAAAGAATATAATATTCCGATTATTGCTGATGGTGGAATAAGGTCGGGTGGAGATTTAAGTAAGGCTATTGTCGCTGGAGCAAATTTAGTTATGATGGGAAGTTTATTGTCTGGTACAGATGAATCTCCTGGAGATATTTTCTTAGACGCTGGTAAAAGATATAAGATGTATAGAGGTTCAGCTTCAGCTGAGCATCAATATGATAGAATGAAAACAGGAAGTTTGGATGGTATGCGTCCAGCAGAAGGAATCCCTAGGCGTGTTCCGTACTCAGGATCAGTTAACGGAATTATTTTTGAACTCCTTGGGGGGCTTAGGTCTTCTATGAGTTATGTCGGTGCAAGAGATTTAAATGAATTTTGGGAAATGGGAAAGTTTATTTGGCAAACTAATTCAGGTCATGAAGAGGGAAAGCCAAAAGAATAAAAAAATAATCCTCACCGATAAGGTGGGGATTTTTATATTAAAAGAGGATATTAAAATATCCTCTTAATATTACCATTGATAAAATAAACAAAAGCTTTTATAGTGTATGGACTGGTCTGCTAGCTGACGGATTAGTGGTATTAGTTTTATTGTTCATATATCTAATTCATGTGTAGTTTAAAAATTAAATTAATTAGGGGCCTATAGCTTAGTGGTAGAGCGCTCGGTTTGCATCCGAGATATTGGAGTTCGATTCTCCATAGGTCCACCAATAGCAGTTAAATCGAATATAGGATATTTGATTAAACGTTTTCTGCACAAGTAGCCCAAGGGTTCATTTAGGACTACTTGGGTTATTTGTTTGTCTTGAATGATAATTTTCTTAAAGAAAGTTCGGGCGAGCAAACTTCTCATTTCCGGCTCTGCTTTCTTATATGCGTAATGACAATCAACTGCGAGTGCAAGAGCAATTTCGATTGTCCGTACCACCCCGGCTATTTGATTTTCTATTTTTGTAAGTTGTTCGGTCAGTCTTTTTTCTTCAAGTGCTAAATCTACTTTAACCTCCTCGTAAACATCAAAATCTCCTTCATTTGTTTTATCTTTATCTATAAGCTGCAGAACAAGATTTTTCTTGCGTCGTTTTGTGTCTTCAATTTTGTTTAAAATATCTGCACGCGCTTTTTCATAAATAGCTTGTTCGTCTGAAAAAAGAGAACGAACACGGTTGCGTAGTCTGATTACAAAACTCTTTGGGAGTTTTACTTGTTTTAGAGTGCGTTCAAACTCTTTAAGTATAGCGTCCTCATGTGCGTATGATTGACTGCACTTTACACGTTCGCTTTTCTTTGATTTTAGGCAACGTGTATAACGTATTGTATTTCCACTACTCGTTGTATGCTCCTCAATCGTATATCTACTCCCACACTCTCCACACCATGAAATACCTTTAAGTAAGGAAGTAAGTCGTCGGTTCCTACTTGCTCCTCCAAGTCGTGCGTCGAGTATTGCTTGTACTTTTTCAAAAAGTTTTCGGTCTAAAAATAATTCGTGCTTGCCGTTTGTGTTTACAATACCACCCCATTCAATAACGCCAATAAAAAATCTATTTCTTAAAATCTTTCCAATAATACTTCCATGGAGTTTGCCATTGCCCCGCTTGTGTTTTCTCACCGGGAAACCGTCCTCTTGCAACTTTTTTGCAAGCGTGTCGACTGAATAATTACCAGTAGCAAAAAGCTCAAATACTTGAATAACCCACTTTGCTTCTTCCCAGTTTACTTCAATCCACCGTCTATCTTTCCCACTTGAGAGCTTCTCTTGCTTGTTTTGGTAGCCATAAGGCGCCCTTGTGGGCCAGTGTCCGTCTTTTACCTTCCTCAACATATTTAATCTTATTCTACGAGCGCTTTGCGTCGAACTAAACTCGGCTACTGATGACAGGATACCTTCCAGTATTTGCCCCTCGGGGCTACTATCAATCGGTTCTGTCGCTGAAATAAACTTTATATTGTATTTCTTAAAGTCTCTTTTTATAAGTGCAAAATCAACTCTGTCTCGAGCAAGCC
>CAZNEH010000047.1:0-3598 GCA_964572175.1 uncultured Gammaproteobacteria bacterium | reverse complement strand
CTGCAACAAACTGCAAATAGAATGCTTGGTTTCTCAGCCAAGCAAACCATGATGATTGCTCAGCAACTATATGAAGGGCTTGATCTTGGAGGAGATAGCGGCGGTTTGATTACTTACATGAGAACTGACTCTTTGCACTTGTCTGATAAGTTTCTAAATGACTCTCGAGACTATTTAAAGAAAAAACTTAGGGAATGAATACGCTCTAGAAAAACCAAGAGTTTTCAAAACAAAATCAAAAGGGGCTCAAGAGGCACATGAGGCAATCAGACCGACAGAAGCTGCGCGAACACCAGAAGAATTAAAAGGCAAGTTAGACGAAAGGCAATATAAGCTATACAAACTAATCTGGCAAAGAAGTATTGCTACTCAAATGACTGAAGCCATCCTGGACGCTACCTCAATTACCATCAAAACTGATAAAAAAGATTTTGAATTCAGGGCCTCTGGTCAAGTTATTAAATTTGATGGTTACTTAAAAATCTACCCAGAAAAAAGCAAAGAGTTAATTCTACCAGCAGTAAACGAAGGAGAGGAATTAAAACTTAACAAACTAAACCCAGACCAACACTTCACTCAACCTCCTGCAAGATATTCTGATGCGACCCTAGTTAAAGCCTTAGAGCAACATGGGATCGGACGACCATCAACTTATGCTCCTACCATCGCTACAATCGAGGCTAGAAATTATGTAGCCAGGGACGACAATAAGAGACTGGCTCCTAGCGAAATAGCATTTACTGTTAATGACCTGCTTGCAAACCACTTTAAAAATATCGTTGACTTTAAATTTACAGCCACCATGGAAGACGATTTGGATAAGATTTCAACCGGAGACATAGAATGGCATAAATTAATAGATGATTTTTATAGGCCGTTTCACGAAAACTTAGAAAATAAATATAACGAAGTAAATAAAAAAGACATTATGCCAGAAGAAAAAACAAATGAAATTTGCGAAAAATGCAAATATCCAATGATTATTAAAACAGGCCGTTTCGGAAAATTCTTAGCTTGTTCAAACTATCCTGAATGTAAAAATGTGAAAAACCTAAAAAGCGATGGAACAGTTGACAAAGAAGGAGACAGTAAGCTAAAAGAATTAGAAGAAAAATACAAAAATGAAAAATGCGACAAGTGCGAGTCTGACATGGTGATTAAAAACGGAAGATTTGGTCCTTTCCTAGCTTGTTCCTCTTATCCAAAATGTAAAAACATTAAAAATATAGGTGAAAACAATAACTCAACAGGTGTTAAATGTCCTAAATGCGGCAAAGGAGAAATAGTTCAAAAAAGAAGCAAGCGCGGAATCTTCTACGCCTGTGACCAGTATCCTGATTGTAAAAATGCTCTCTGGGGCAAGCCAACTGGCGACAAGTGTCCGGAATGCAGAAGCCTTCTAATAGAAGTTAAAGACGGCGTGAAATGTTCGAGTAAGGAATGCGAATACAAAAGCGCATAACGTGGAACGCATAGCTCACTTGTACTCGCTTGACGGGTGTAACACATACAACAAAAAAACTTTGCTTTTAAAAGCAAAGTTTTTTTATTTTAGCAACATAATAATACAGTAATTTAACAGTGCGATTTATTTTTCCCAATCTTTTATAACAATATTCTTGCCCTTAATATCAACTTCCACCTTTTGTCTTTCTTTCCATTTTATTTTCTTTACTAACTCCTTGGGAATATTTATATAGTAACTGCCACGATTGTTTTTTATTATTTTTCTAATCTCGCTCATATTTTAACATGATCAATCAATGATTAATCAATGATTGATCATACTCTTAATTGTCTTAATAAAAATTTTCTATCTATCTATTATTTACTTCCATCTTTCTTTTTTTTTCTCGCTATAATCCTTAGCAACTTCTACTAGTTTTTTTACTCCTTCGCTTATTAAAAACAAATAAGATGATGAGTGTTCGATCTTATCTTTTATTTTCTTAATAAGTTCGTCGACCTTATTAATCCTTTCTCTCATCTCTTTTATGACTTTAAAAATACTCCTCACTATCATTGCCAGGTAAAACAAAAGCCAACCGAGCAAAAAAGAAAGACCAACTACTGCAACGGTTTTAGCTAGATTTAAAATGTCTTGTGATGTTTCAAACATATTATTGTAAATTATTAATTTATTGACAAATCATAACATTGCGGTAATATCCTCCGTTACCGCATTGCGCATCACCCGCTATAAAGCAATCAAGCTCTTCATAATCTGTAGCTCCAGGAGTAGAACAAGATTGCCCACTCCATTGACCCCCACCACATGAAGCACATTCGACACCTGCTGTCATCACCCATCTACATCCGCTAGTAACAGTGCAAGATTTTGATGAAGCAGGCCTAGTAGCTGGATCACAACACGAAGTGCTGCAGGATACAGTTCTAGTCTGGGTAACTGTGCCACAATTTGTATTACAAGCACTCCAAGCTCCAGTAATCCAAACTCCGATAGTGTTATTACCCCATTCTAAACAAGGATCAGCATCATAATTGCCGCAAGTTTGCCTAATTGAAGGAGTTAAGCACTGAGTTGTTCCGCTTGGTGAGCACTCATTAGAGCAAGTAGAAACACAAGTTCCAGAGTTATTACATACCTCACCGGCATTACAGCCATTTTGCCCAGATGTATAACAAACTTCACTAACAGAGTCATAACTGGCCACAGATGCGCCAACCGGGCAACTCTTTTTACATTCTGCGCTTCCGCAAGTCGCTGTAACTGCTGTTCCCTGGCAAGAATCTAATAGACTATTACATGAACCACTGCCGTCACAATCTCCGTTATCGCTCTGATCACTTGTAAATCTACTACAACTATTCCCTAGCCAACCTCTAATTTCGTTAGAACAAGTGTAAGGTGAGCATTCATTTTGGTAATCGGCTCCATCTGGACTATTTACACACGAACCGCCACTGCAGGACTTGCAAATACCTGTACAATCCGTTTCATTAGGCTTAATTGTTTCTCCGAGACAAATTAAACCATTACAACTCCACGTTCCCTGGTTAATACATTCCGAACCTCCGCAAGCAGCACCCCATGCCGGCACACAACAATCGGCTGTAGACACCCCAGGAGGCAAATTAGCTTCAAATGCGTTCCATTCGGCTACTGTTTTAGACGGCACAAAAAAAGAATTGGCGCTGGTATTTGTCACCTTTCTACATAACTGACTTGGTCCATACCTAACATCTACTGTAGTACCAGAATTAACTTTATAACCACTGCTCCAAGTATTTAAAGCGTATACAGTAGAAGAAAGTAACAGAAAAACAAATGATACCAAAATTAAAATTTTAAATTTTTTAGAAAAAAAATATCATTGTTTTGTTTTCATAGTTCCTTTATTCTTTTCTCCTGTTCTTAACTACCCACCTTTAATTCTTTAATAATCTCAACTAACGTTGATCCAGCAACAGCTTATATTCTATGGAAATTATTTTTAACTTATTATTTTTGATTAATTTAGAAATCCCTTATTTTTGCTTCAAATTTTTCTTCTAATTTTTTAATAAGCTCTTTTTGAACCTTATCAACTTCTTCTGACTTTAGAGTTCTGTCAGCCTGATAGACCACATGAAAAGC
>CAZNEH010000046.1:0-3971 GCA_964572175.1 uncultured Gammaproteobacteria bacterium | reverse complement strand
ATCATTATAAGTACAAGTCTTATTAATCGCATCTACAAAATCCCAGTATTTATCTTTTTGGTCTCTATAAACACAAAGTTCACGTACATCTTGGTTTAGTTCTTGAATTCCGTGCATAGAACAATATTGGTTTTCATCGTCTAAACAGTATTCAGGACCGCCGCCTCGATAATCTTGGTAAATCACATAATGAGGTTCAATTTCAATACTATCACCTAGTAAGTCAACCACTGGAATAATTCCATCTTCAGCCTGGTTTCCGTATGGGCAGAAAGTCATGGTAAACAAATAAGCAGTTGGAGTTTCACTAGGAGTGATAGAGCTAGTTGTATCAACTTTTTCCGTAGTTGTTGCTTCTTCTTTTACAGTCACTTCATAACCCTGAGGAAATAACATTGCTCCATTAGTGGTCATATAAGAATCAACTTCTTGACCGTCAATATTAACTTTAAACTCGTAAATTCCATTAGCTCTTTTTAAATCAGTGATTTCCGCAGTAGCTTGGCCTTCTAAAAGGTCATTATTAATATAGTCAGTGATAACTTCTATGGCTTTAGCCTCAGATAAAACCCCAGTTTGCACATTAACACTTACTCCGGCTACTGTGATCGCTCCTTGGCGATACATGTATCCTCCTAAAATAAGTAGCAATACCGCTACTCCTAATAAAATCTTTGATAGATTTTTATTCATCTTCATAAATAAATTTATTAATTATTATGTTATTATATTTTAAAACTTTTTTCTCCAATAGTCAATTCGCAGCCAAATCTTAGCCTTGAATATCTGATAAAACATTCCCCAGCGTTGTTTTTGTCCTAGCCAAAAGCCGTATTTTTTTTCTTTCCTAACTTGAGAAACCTCTTTGGAAACAAAATAACTAAAATCTTGACCATATCTGCGAGCATAAAAATTCAAAGCCGTTTCTATTTCGAAGTGTTTTTTGTATTCCTTAGGAATCATTTCCCATAATTTTCTAGTCATTGCTCTTTCCCCGCCCAGCTTAGGAACAAATCTTTTTAAAAGGGGAATATGATGAGACCAACGATCTCTCATTAAAACATACATGTCTAATTTTCCTTCTTGCACCGGCTTAACTATTTTGGCTATTAATTCCTCGCTGATACCACTAATATCGGCATCACAAAAAAAGATTACTTCACCCTTAGCTTCAATAACCGCTCTGGCCATAGACTGGCCTTTGCCTAAATTTATTTTATTATCAATTATTTTAACTGGAAATTTTTTAGCAACTTCAAGAGTTTGGTCTGTAGAACCATCGTTGATAACTATTACTTCATCTAATATCTTAGAATTAGTTAAAGTTTTTAAAACTGGTCCGATTCGTTCAGCTTCATTAAAAGCAGGGACAATTGCACTGATATTCATATAATCTAATTATAGTACAAAAAAAGCAGGGTGTCGACCACCCCGCTTTTATATATTTGCGCTTATAAGATAGCGTCTTTTGCAGCTTTTGCTAATCTGAATTTTACTACGATTTTAGCAGGAATTTGGATAGTTTCACCAGTTGCAGGGTTTCGACCCATTCTAGCTTTACGATCCTTCTTAACTAATTTTCCAAGACCAGGTAAAGTTAATTCACCGTCTTCTTTTACTTGTCCATAAATAAATTCAACAATAGTGTCCCATTGTTCAACCATTTCCTTCTTACTAAGACCTAGCTTTTCAGCCATAGTAGCCATGAATTGGCTTTTTGTCATACCTTTTGGCATAGTGTTTATAAGGTTAATTAATTAATCACAACCACAGTATAGCAAAAACCCTTGAAATACGCAATAAAAGCACCTTTTTAGTTATCAACAGGTTAATTTATGCTATACTATATATTATAAATCATTAACTATGAATTAAATTATGAAAAAATTATTATTCATCGCCCTAGTCAGCATTTTTGTTTTCACAGGCTGTAGCTTAACAGATCAAATCGCAGAAAAAGCAGCTGAAAAAGCTATAGAAGCTGGGACTGGTGCAGAGGTAGACTTAGAAGATGGAACTATTACGGCTGAGTCTGATGGTCAAACTATTAGTATCGGAGAAGACGTAAAGCTTCCATCTGATTTCCCATCCGATGTTCCAGTATATTCTAAAGCTCAAGTAGTTTCTTCTTTTTCTTCAGACGAGGCTCATACTGCTACTTTAACCAGTTCTAAAGATTTTGACACTGTAAAATCTTATTATCAAAAAGAAATAGAATCAGAGGGCTGGACCATTAACTCAACCTCTAATCTTAATTTAGGAGGTCAAAGCACTACTTTTCTATGCACTAAAGACGGACGCAACTTAACCGTTGGAATATACGCCTACGAAGAGTCAGAAGAAGTTACTATTTCTTTAACCGTAGACTAATGAAAGATTTAAACGAACTATTTGCTTTTATTGAAAAATTAATAGCTGATAAAAAAGAAACAGAAATGGGAGTAGATGGAACTACTGTTCGCAAAGTTGATGGGCAAGAATTGTTAGAAATTTTAGATCGAGTTTTTAGTAATGCTAAATTATTAATTGACAATAGGGCAGTTATTACCGAAGATGGGCTAGATGAGGGAGAGAGACATGCTTTATTTGTTGTGCCTGGCTTAAGAGGAGATAAGAATCTGCAAGAAGATATCGCACAAATGCTTATTAAGGCTGGTAAAGATGGTATAGAAGGATTCGTTGAAGATTTTAAGGTTAGAAAAAAAGAATTAGAAACAAGAATAGCCGAGGGAGAGATAGAGGAAATGAAGACTGAAGAATTTGAGTTGGCTTATCCCAAAGAGCCTTATGCTGGAGATGTTCCAGAAGGAGCACCTCCTAGAGACGAGGTTGTTAAGCGTAGATGGGATCGAGGAGGCGGAAGGTTGACAAAATAACAAATATAAGCTAGAATGCTTTGTTAATAATTAAGTACAGACGAGGCATGCCTCGTCTCAACATCATATGGAAGACAAATGTCCAAATTGCGGCCAAGAAATGAGCAAGTGTACTTGCGAAAAAGGCTGTGAACCATCTAGCTGCGGCAGTTGCTGTGGTTGTGGTCAATAAATACTTCATAAGCAGGCCCCTTATACGGGGCTTGTTTTTTTATTTAAATATGCTAACCTATAAACCTACCTTTTCTAGGAGTAAGCCATGTCTACCACCAAGTGGGACGGGCTTACTGGAAGAGCTCGTCAACTGTTACCTCGCCTCAGGGAAGCCTACCTCGGCGGCCCTCACCACCTACAGCAGCTCTGCCTCCAGTCTCGTTTTCTGGTTCATGAGCATCGTATTCAGATCCTTTTGTGGATGTACGCTATTGATCTTCAGGATCTTCTCGGTGTTCGGGGCTGGCAAGTCATTAGGCAGCTCACTGAAGAAGAGGTTCTCAAGGTCAAGTGGACTCTAGGAGAGCTGGGCTTAGGCCTAGGGTGGCCTCAGGCCGCCATCAAGGAGTTTGGCCAGCGACTCGCTTCGTAGCAGTCCTGGCTTTTTTTATTTAAATATGCTAATTTTAAGGCATAATGTCTCAAGAATTAATCAAAAATCTAGAACAATTAAGCGCCAAGATTAAAGACACTTGGAAGATTTTAGATTTAGACGCTAGCACCACCAAGCTTAAGGTTTTAGAAGCTCAAATGAACGAGTCTGACTTTTGGTCTAATCAAGACAAGGCCAAGCAAGTCAGCAAAGAACACGAAGACCTAAAAACCGAGCTAGACACCTGGCAAAAAATTTCTCAAGAAGTCGACGACAATCTAGAATTAGCTAAATTAGGTGAACAAGTAGAGTATGAAAAACTAGCTAAACAATTTCAAGACCTAGAGTTTTATGTTTTATTTTCTCATAAATACGACAAAGAAAACGCTTTACTAGCTATTCATGCTGGAGCCGGGGGAGACGATGCTCAAGACTGGGCCGACATGTTACAAAGAATGATTTTAAGATATTGTGAGTCAAAAGGTTTTACGGCTAGATTACTAGAAATT
>CAZNEH010000045.1:0-4280 GCA_964572175.1 uncultured Gammaproteobacteria bacterium | reverse complement strand
AATTTGTTACCAGATGAATTAACTAAGCCTTTAGCAGAAATAGATTTTGAAAAAAGTAAAAAAAGACAAATAGCTAGTGTATTTAACTGCACAGAAGATAACATTGACGAAGTTACTGGAGAAAATGCTTTACAGGTTCATAAAGCTTTTAAGAAAGTAAAGAAAACAAAAGAAAGTATGATACATGGTCGATTAGCTTCAACTGGTGACGAACATTATTTTAGAGGAGTAGCTAAAATTATTATGTCAATTGATCAAATAGATGAGGTTGAAGAAGGTGATGTGCTAATTACAACTATGACAAGTCCAGATTTTGTAATAGGAATGAAAAAAGCGGGAGCAATTATTACAGATGAAGGTGGCTTATTGTGTCATGCGGCAATAGTGTCAAGAGAATTAAAGAAGCCTTGTATCGTGGGAGCTAAAATTGCAACTAAAGTAATTAAAAACGGAGATGTTGTAGAGCTTCACTGCGGAAGAGGCGCGATTAAGATAATCAAGAAAAGCTAGGTTATTTTGGTTTTTCCCAAGATCCACCAACTAGCTCAGATGGATAAAGCACGTATTCTTCTTTTCTGTTTTGATCTTTGATGATCTCAGTTAATTTATTTGCAACCCATTCAGGAGTAAAATAGGCTCTACCTTCTTTATGTTGTTTTTTCTTTTCTTCTAGAGTAAGTGGACCAAAATTAGTTAATGTGCTTCCCAGAGTAATTAAACAAAATTTTGGTTTTTGATCTTTAAATTCTTCAGATAAACTTAGTGATAATCCTCTAAGGGCAAATTTATTGGAGCAGTATACACTTCTGTTTTTCATTGGAATAACACCTGTGCCGGAGCCGATGGTTAAGAATAAGCCAATATCTGACTCTTTAACTAATGGGCTTAATTCTTTAATAATAATGAATGGGGCATTTACATTGATGGCTTGTGAGTTATTCCATTCTTTTAGAGAAACATCTTTAAGTAATTTATAGACTCCTACCCCTGCGGCGTTAACCACTACATCAATAATTTTGTAGTCTTTTTTAATCTTTTGAGTAAAATTAGTTACATCACCTTGGTTTGCTAAGTCGACTGGATAATACTTAGAATTATCTAGCTTTTTAGATAATTTTTCCAATGATTGTTTGGATTTTGATATAAGAATCAGCTTGGCCTTTTGCTGAAATAATTTACACGCAATAGCTTTACCGATTCCACCAGTAGCTCCAATAATTAAAACAGTTTTATTTTCTAAACTCATGATTTAAGTTTATTTAACTTTTTAGGTAATTTTCTAAAATGCTTTTGAGCCGGAATACTTTTCATACAGACTTCTTCACATTTTTTAGCTAAAACTCCCATTTTAATATCTAGTTTAAACTTTTTTTGCTTGTAAAAAGGTGGCAGGTGTTTGTTTAATACATGACCGCCGCTTTTGTCTAAATCAACTCCGATCACTAACTTTTTAATCTTCATAGCCAGAATAGCCCCAAAACACATCGGACATGGAGAATAGGTTGAATAAAGACTTGCTTTACCGCGAAGTTCTTCTAATTTTTTCCTGGCTTTTGTTAAGGCTTTGAGTTCAGCGTGAGCTAAACGGTTTTTATCTGAAAAGCCAGTGTTGTGTCCACGGCTAATAACTTTATTGTTGTAAACAACAACACAACCCATGCCCCAATCCCCAGACTTGACTGATTTTTCAGCTTGTTTAATTGCCTGAAGCATGAATTTTTCGTCTTTGGTCATAAGCTTAATTATACAATCGTTATTTACATTATTTACAATTCTTTAGAATTAACCACAAAAGCCTTCGAGTATAAACTTTACCATAGTAGCTATCTGTTTTTTCTTTAATATTAAATTTGATTAATTCCCAGTTTTTAAATATATCTAGTATTTCTTGTTTACTGCGACAATATTCTAGTAATTTAGTTGTGGGAGCTAGATAGTGGCCTTTATTTTTACCAAATTTTAAGTAAAACTCGTCATCTTCGTTTAAATTGTAAGAGATTAGAAAACCATTAGGCTTAAGTAATCTTTTGACTTCTTTTTCAAAAACTTTCATCTCCTGATTATTAAGCGATAGTGATGAAACAATGTCTATAGCTAAATCAAATGAATTATCTTTTAAGGGTAGTTTTTTACCAATAGAGGCATTTATAGTTTGAATGTTTTGGCTTAAGTTTTGTTTTTTAGCTTTTTTATTAAGCATATCTAAGGCTGATTGGGCAAAATCTACAGCAGTTACTTTAAAACCTAATTTGGCTAAATACAAAGAATTTCTACCAGTGCCACAGCCAAGATCAATAATTTTTTTACCAGTTAGGAGTTTATTATCTTGTAGAAACTTTAAGCCCTCTGTTACAGAAGAAGATGGTGTAGTTCTGGTAGTAGTAGGGATTCCTTTTGAAGTGGTGTACTCTTTTTCCCAGCGTGCTTGTTGATTCATGAAACTACTTCCATTTTCCTAGTTTTTGTTCTTTGGCTTCTTCTTGAGCTTGGAGTAATTCGTCTTGGTAAATTAGCTTAGCCCGTTTTTTGTAGATTTTAACTTTACAAAATCCGGATTTGACTAGTTCTTGGTTAAGGAATATGTCGTTAATAAAGACATAGCCTAATATTCTATTCCAGGTGTCTTTTTGATAATTAGGTTGGTATTCGATTCTAATTTGCTTGTTTAAAGCTAGTTTCGTAGTTAAATCTACAGCTTCTTGGTAAAAATCTTGGTTTTTCTCAGGGCAGTTAATGCCATATAATCTAACTGATTCTCCTGTTTCTAGTTCTATATTATCTCCATCTATGATTCTGGTTACTGTGGGATTAGTAGGTATTTTATTTTGTTGTGCATCTTGGTAAGTTTTACCACCAATAAAGCCAATAACTAAAGTCAATAAGGCAATTAGAGTAGTTTTAATAACTGGATTAAACGTTTTAGTCTTTTTGGGCATACTTTGCTTTCTTTTTATACTTTAATTTTGATTTAGTAACTCTTATAACTTCTTCTTTGTCAGTATATGGTTCAAGCTTATCCATAAGGTTTTCTGATAACTTTTTCTTGTCATAAGCTAGGCCTAGTTTAATGATGTTAAAGGTTATGGCCTGCTTCCATTCTTTAGATTGACGCATAATGTCCTCTACTGCTTTACGGTCAGGGTCATCTATTTTAGGAAAACTAGTTCTTTCAAATTGCCTAACTTTAAGGATGGTGTTACCAGATTTTAAGAGTTTTTGGTTGGTGTCAGCAGAAAACTTGGCAATAACTTTTTTAAGATCTTCGACCTCTTTTTTAAGTGTATCTTGCCTGACTTGAAGTTCAAGATATTGGTCAACTAACTCTTGAGCTTTTTGGAGGTTATTTGGCATCTTTAATAATCAATCTTTTGTTTTTCTGATCAAGTTCAATAGAAACATTTTGTTTTGAGCGCCAGTTTAAGATTTTTAAGAATTTTCTGGGAAGAGAAACAACACGAGAGTAGGTACCGGAAGAAGTAATTTTACGGATTGATTTATCCATAAGTCTACAAATATATTAGCATATTTTTATTAGTCCTTTGTCAGCATTAACTTCAACTATTTCTCCATCTTTTAATAATTGAGTTGCGTTTTTTGTAGCGATTACGCAAGGAATTCCCAGCTCTCTTGAAACAATAGCAGCGTGACAAGTAATTCCGCCATGATCGGTAACTATAGCTACTGCTTTTAGCATACCAACCACAAAATCTGGACTAGTCATTGGAGCAACTAAAATATCCCCTTTTTCTACTTTGGTTATTTGAGTTGGATGCATGACGATTTTCACAGGACCTTTTGCTTTTCCTTTAGAGGCTGTGTTTCCTTTTATTGCTTTTATTTTCTTGACTTTAGTTTTTTTCTTTTTTTCCTCTAATTCTAATGCTGATAATTTTTGTTTATCTATAACAACTTTAAATTTTCCATCAGTTTGAATAACTGCAAATCCCTTTTTTCTTTGCTTTAGCGGGATATCTGAAATTTTAATCTTTTCGAGCAAAAGGTCTTTAATTTCCCATAATGTTAAGTGTATTAGATCGTCGTAAGTTAATTTAAATCTAGAAGCTATTTCTAGCAAAAGATTTCTCGTTAGGTAGGCAGTTAAAGAAAAAATATCTAACCTGTATGTTCTAAGAAAAACATACTCGCTTAACATTTCTGTTTTCCCCCTCAGCTCGCCTTTAACTTCTAGTTCATTTATGATTTTATTAAAACTTCGCTCAGTTTTTACTTTTTTTATTATCAAGTCTTTTAAGTTCTTGTTTACAATCTTTTTCAAGGAT
>CAZNEH010000044.1:1248-4588 GCA_964572175.1 uncultured Gammaproteobacteria bacterium | reverse complement strand
ATAGCTTTATATAAAGAAAAATATACTCGCCAAATAGACATAGTCGCCAGCACAGAGCCTTTAACTATTGTGTCTTGGGAGTTAATAAAATAAATTATGTTTTGTAAATCATTAGGCCTAGACATCTCTGATAGATCCATCGAAGTTTTGGAATTAACCAAAGGCTGGAAAAATATTAAAGTCTCTTCTTACAACCGCCAGGCATTAGATAGCGGAATAGTTGAAGACGGTAAAATTTTACAACTAGCTAAACTAGCTCAAATTATTAGCGAGCTTTTAACTAAGGCCAATCCTAGAGCTATTACTCAGAAAAAAATAAACATTTCTCTTCCTGAGACTCAAATTTTTACTCATATTTTTAAATTTCCTCTAGATTTAAACGAAGATGGAGTGGTCGAGGCTTTAAATTATCAAATTCCAGAAATATTTCCTTTTGACATTGAAGACATTCATTATGATTGGAGAATTACGCACAAAGGATCCTCTCAACAAGAGGTTTTAGTAGCCGCGGCACCTAAAGTATTAATTGATAGTTATTTAGAATTATTTCAACAAGCCAAGCTAGAGCCCCAGGCTTTATTATTAGAATCTTTAAGTACGGCCCAGGCTATTTTACCAGGTGATCTAAATAAACAAGGCGCTTTATTATTAGACCTGGGAACCAAGACTAGCTTAATTAGTATTTTTGATGAACTAGGCTTGCGTTATAGTTACAACATACCCCACGCTGGTCAACACATTACAGAAGACATTGCCAAGGAATTAAAATTATCAGAAGACGAAGCTGAGAAAATTAAAATTAAAAATGGCCTTGATCATAAGCAGAAATCAATGGACACTCATGAAATTATTGAAAAATCTTTAAGCACTATTATCAAGGAAGTAAAAAAATCAATTGATTATTACGAAAAACATAGCCAGCAAAAAATTAGTAAAATAATTCTTAGTGGAGGAACAGCCAAAATGAACAAATTACCTGAATACTTAAAAGGACTTTTAGAGCTGCCAGTAATCATTGGCCAGCCTTTGTCTAAAATCAAAAAAAGTGATATCATTAAACCAAGTTCTGATGAGGTTTTACTAGCTAATGTAACTGGTTTAGCTCTTTGGGATCTAGATAAAAAATATCAAAAAAATAGTTTAAATTTATTACCATAAAATTATGTCAAAAAAAAGAGGGCGTGCCCGAGCGGTTGCGTCAAACAAACGCCGCGGGTTTACTTTAGTCGAATTATTAATTGTTATCGCAATTATCGCTATTTTAGCGGCCGTAGCTTACGTAGCTATTGACCCGGCTACTCGGATTAAAGATGCTAATGATGCTCAACGATGGAGCGATGCTTCAGCTATTGTAGAAGCAACCATGGAATATATAGTAGATAACGACGGTTCATTTCCAAACGAGTCTTCTTGGACTGCCGGAACTTATTATACTCTTGGCTCTGGAACTACTTGTGATTGTACTGCTGAGAGCTCAGCTACTACTTGCTTAAACTTAACTGATTTAACCGCTAATGACTACTTAGCTAGTATTCCTCAAGATCCTGTTTCAGATTCTGATACAGATACTGATTATTATGCTTATCGTTCTAGTGGCGGATTAGTTACTGTCGGTGCTTGTGAGCCTCAAAATGCTGACGAAATTTCAGTTTCTCGATAAATCTTACACCTTTCAAAAGCCCTTCTTGCAGAAGGGCTTTTTATTTGCTATAATATAGACATGTCATACAAGGTCGGGGAGAAAGTTCCCTATAAAGGAATCTATCGCTGCCGAAAATGCGGAGAAGCTAAAGAGTATGGAAAAGGAGAAAAATTCTCTAATTGCCCAACAGGTCATGATGAGAAAAAAGTTGTTTGGGTTCTGGTTCACAAGGAATAAGCTCCAAATCGCATTTTCTAGATCTTTTCTCAATAAGAGAGAAGGGTTGAGGTCTCTCTAAAATCCAAAATAAAAACGTCCACTTGACGTTTTTTTAAAAATAGTATATATTTATGACTACGACGCGGGGTGGAGCAGTAGCAGCTCGGCTGGCTCATAACCAGCAGGTCGCAGGTGCAATTCCTGCCCCCGCAACACTTCGACTCAACTGCCTTTGGCAGTCTCGCTCAGTGTAAACTGAGACATAAAAAAGCTTGCCTTGAGCTTGCCGAAAGGCTCAATGTAAACTAAAATACTAATTTTGGTTACCTTAATATGCATAATTTATATATTTTAGATTGCGATAATGTTTATTATTATATTGGTATAGCTAAAGACGTTAAAAAACGCTTGGCTCAGCATATTAATGGAGAGTCTCGCATTACCAAGAGATTTTCTAGCATAAGGATAGTTTATATAGAAAAATTCGACTCTAAAGAAGAAGCTGCCAAAAGAGAAAAACAGATTAAAGGATGGTCTAAGACTAAGAAAGAATCTTTAGTTAAGGGTAATATTTCTCAACTTAAAAAGTTAAGCAAAAGAAGGATCTAGAGTTTATCTTGAGCGAGGAGCTGCAAGCGACGAGTCGAAAGACAACAAATAGAACAGAAAACAGGCTTAATAGCCTGTTTTTTTGCGTGCCAGTGCGTTTATGGAATAAACGCCCTTGGTGCCGGAGGTGGGACTCGAACCCACACGCCCGAAGGCATACGATTTTGAGCCTGCCTGCCGGCAGGCAGGTCGTCGCGCGTTCACTAGTTATCATTGATATCGTATACGACAACCTCATTTTTAAATTGATAGGGCCCCTTAACTATTCTAGCTGTTGTAATTAGGAAAATTTCATCAAAATTATTTTCAGGGGGCTGTATTTTTTTACAAATATCATAAATTTCAGGAGAAGATATAGCCCCGCCAATACTAACAATTAATAGCCATATTTTATCGCATTTTTTATAATTTCCCTTTTTTTCTTTTTTTATTTTTGAGCTTATTCTTTTTGTAAGCTCTTTTTCGAATAGTTGTTTAGGTTCCCAATAAGTTAGTGGCTTGCCCATTTTTTTACCCCTAATAATAGCATTGATTTCCTCATGCTCGCTTGAGTCATTATCTTCCCTACCAAGAGCTACCTCGGTTACCTCAATACCAAGAAAATTATTTTTTATTTTATAAAGACAATCCGGTTCTTTTCTTTCGGGATCGCCATACTTTATGAATTTTCCAGATAAATTAATACTTTGCAATAGCAGTGAGGACTGCCTTCGCTCATTATGTTTTTTATACTCTTCACTCATGAATTGTGTGTGCCGGAGGAGAGACTCGAACTCTCATGGATAAAATCCACACGATTTTGAGTCGTGCGCGTCTACCAGTTTCGCCACTCCGGCTTAGATTAAAGTTTTTAAATATTCTTTGCCGCAC
>CAZNEH010000044.1:0-1148 GCA_964572175.1 uncultured Gammaproteobacteria bacterium | reverse complement strand
CGTACGCGCCTGCCTGCCGGCAGGCAGGTATACCAGTTTCGCCACTCCGGCTTAGATTAAAGTTTTTAAATATTCTTTGCCGCACCCAGATTTCAAATATTTTTCTCTTATTCTAGCTTCGGCGCGGTTAGAATATTTTTCTACTAATATTATTTTAAAAGGTCGATACGGTTTGGTTGTTTTATTACGACCATCATTATGCTCCTTAAAGCGTCTTTGTACATCATTAGAGATTCCCACATAAATGTAGTTTCTAACTTCACTTAATAGCGCATATACATAATAGGTCATAAAAATATAATTTTAAGGTCGTACGCGCCTGCCTGCCGGCAGGCAGGTATACCAGTTTCGCCACTCCGGCTTAGCAATACAATAAAAATACCTTAAATTTAAGACATTGTCAATTATTCAATAATTTAGTATAATAATCACATGGCTAGAATAATTTCCATAGTAAATCAAAAAGGGGGAGTAGGTAAAACTACAACCGCTGTAAACCTCAGCGCTGGGCTCGCCAAACAAGGTAAGTTCGTTCTTTTAGTTGATCTAGATCCTCAAGGAAATGCCACTTCTGGCGTAGGTATTGACCCTCAAAAACAAACCAAAAGTATTTACGATATTATTACGGGGCAATCTAAGGTTAGTGACGTAGTTAAAGAATCAAACATAGATGGCCTTCGAGTCATTCCTGCGAGCATGGATTTAGCCGGAGCCACTGTCGAGCTAGTTAATGCTGAAAATAGAGAATACAAACTTCGTGAAGCCCTAGCCGAAGTTACTAATACTTATGATTATATCTTTATAGACTGTCCTCCATCTTTAGGGCTTTTAACTGTAAATAGCTTAACCGCGGCTGAAGAAATATTAGTTCCTGTTCAATGTGAATACTACGCCCTGGAAGGACTAGGTCAGCTTTTACAAACTATCAACTTAGTTAAAGAACATCTTAGTCCAGAGTTAGAAATTTTAGGAGCTGTTTTAACTATGTTCGATAAACGTAATAAACTTTCTCGAGCTGTTCTAGAAGAAATATATCAACATTTTCCAAATAAAGTTTTTCGTTCAGTTATTCCTAGAAATGTCCGCTTGGCCGAGGCTCCATCTTTTGGTAAGCCCATTACTGAGTACGATCCAAAATCTAAGGGAGC
>CAZNEH010000043.1:0-4736 GCA_964572175.1 uncultured Gammaproteobacteria bacterium | reverse complement strand
GCAAAAGTACCAGAAGAGGTGGAAACATCAGTTGGTTCGTAAAAGCCGTTTTTAGGAGAGATGTAAACATGAAGTTTATCTGGTTCTTCAATATCATAGCTAAGCTCATCTACTTTAGTGCGGCTAGTATTTAAGGTGATTACGAATTTACGTAAAGCAGCTAGGTTTTTTTCAATAGACTTACTTTTTGGAAGGAAGTTGTGGTGAGGTAGTAAATCAAAATTAGAAGCAACAATTTTGCTTTTTTGATTCATTTTTTCTAAAGCCATAGATAAAGCCAGGCCAGAGGCAATGGCGTCGGTAGAAGGGTTTTGAGGTAAAGCAATTAAGATATTACTTTTTTGCTTTAACAGCTCGGTGATTTGTTGTTTTATATCTAAACTCATAAAAATAAATTATTAAGTTATAATAATATTTTTATGGAAAGTTGTCAAGGCTTAGTAAACCTCGTCTCGTTTTTCTCTAATGTAAGAGAAGAAGTCTTCTAAAATTTCTAAGAATATTTTAAAGGGAGCTTCAAAGATGAAATCTAGTAAAAAGGCGAAAACATTAATTTTAGCGAAGTTCATGGAAAGGGCTCGGCCAGCGCGGATAAGAGGGATAGATAAGAAGTCGACAAAGACAGTGAGCCAGTTTTCTTTACGTTCTAAGACAACTAATTCTTTAGCAGAACCACGAAGTTTAAAACCAAAGAAGCTGACTAAAGACAAGAAGAAGACAAAGACAATTCCAGAGAAGATGTTAAAGTTTAAAGCCCAGAGGCCAATAATAACTAAGCCAAATGAAATAGAGAAAACAATGGCATAAAGAATAGCAAAAACAAATTTTACGCCAAATGATCTTTTAGGCTTGGCTTTAAAGTGAATAATATTTTCTTTAGGATATCCGTAAACAATACTTTTAATTTCAGAAATAATTTTCAAGGTATTTTTTTCAGAAGGAATTCTAATAGTTAGGGCGATTAAGAACATTAGAACAGGTTGGAAAACCAGGTTAATTCCTAGGGTTCGATAATCAAGTTCACCAGCGATGTACCATTCAATAGGAACTTCTAAGACTAAGGCAAAAATAGACTTAGTAATAAAGATATAGATAATAGCTCGAACAATACCTCTAGTTAAGCGGCTTCTAGTTTGTTTGTATTTTTCTTGAGTTAGTTCACGAACTTTTTCTTCTAATAATTCAGGATTAGAAATTATTTTAGTAATATCTTTTTGGTTGCGGTTAATAAGTTCCTTTAAGATAAAGAAAGGAACTGATTTTCTGGTTAACATTCTCCAAAGGCGTTCTCCGGCTGGATGTTTTACTTGAGAGTCAATAGCTTTTTTAAGCTTTACAATATTATTAGAGATTTGAGCCTTGAGTTCGTCGGTTGGTTCTAGCCATTCAGGATGATAAAGCTTGAATAGCAAGTAGGCGATCATGGAGTTGTCTGATTTAGTGAGAGCGCGGTTAATGGCGACATAAACTTGAGTTTCTTTTTCTTGGGCGTCAATTTTTTCTTTAAATTTAATCCGAGGATTAAAAATATCGTACATGGTGTCGATTACTGCTTTTTCTCGATAAGCTAAAGTTAGGTTTTCTTCAATTTCACAAGCAGCTAAGCCTAAAAGCCAGTCAGTTAAGTCTTTGCGAGTGTATTTTCTTTCCCTGTTATTAGGGAGGTGTTTAATTAAGTAATCATATTTTAAAATGATTTTAGAAACGTCTTGGATTTTTGATTCCGGAACAGTGTCGTTTTTTAAATAACCAGCTCGAACAAGCTCTTCAATTAAAGGCTTAGGAATATCCTTGAGCTTTTCTTTCATCATTAAACGGCGTTTTAAAATCCGTTCAATAGCATTTTTTCTTAAAAGGTGATCTTCACGCAGATCAACGATATTTCGGAATTTTTCATAAACCCAGGCGATTGAACCAATCATTTTGTTAACCTGGATTTTAGCTACCTCTTTAGAGGCCCATTCTTTGGGCTTTTGAGGCCAGACTTGCAATAAGTACTGGATTTGGGATGATAGTGTTTTTGGCATATATTTGTGCATATATTGTAGCAGAGATATGTAAAAAAGGGAACACAAAGGTAAAACTTGACAGATTTTAGGGCTTGCGGTATAATTCTCTTGCTGTTAAAAAGTGGTGAAAACATGTGGAAAACAGCCAATAATAAATAACACAAAAATATGGATATACTTACTATTAATCGTCATCAAAGCGGCTAAAACAAGGATTTTTGTTACGGAGGCCGCTGAAGAGCGGTTTTTTTAAATCTTTGAGCGGTCGACACAAGGTCGACGCCAACAGTAGAACTTTAAAACTTATCCTCAAATATGCTGTTGTGATCTAGTTTATCTGGATCACAGAAGAAATTTGCGGTTAAAGAAAGAACGTTGAAAATTTAGGGTAATATATAATGTAATACATAAAACACCGAGAGACGTAAATCTTAACGTCTCACGAAAGAAAAATATACAATTAGTTGTTCAATTTAACGTCAGAACAACTTAAGAGCATATGGTGGATGCCTTGACATTAAAAGACGATGAAGGACGTAGCAGCCTGCGATAAGCTTCGGGAAGGTGGCAAGCAACCTTTGATCCGGAGATCTCCGAATGGGGAAACCCAACAGAGTAAACCTCTGTTATCTCTAACTAAATACATAGGTTAGAGAGGAAGACCTGGGGAATTGAAACATCTTAGTACCCAGAGGAAAATAGAATAATAATTATTCCCTTAGTAGCGGCGAGCGAACAGGGAACAGCCCAAACCTAGAACTTGTTTTTATTAATAACTCTAGGGGTTGTAAGGTATAGACATCTCATTTATTTGGGGTAGAATTGATAATATTTAGCTGAAAGACCTGGAACGGTCTACGATAAAAGGTGAAAGTCCTGTAAGCAAAAAATATTCTCACTCTATGGTTTATATCCTTGAGTAGCATGGGACACGAGAAATCCTATGTGAATCTGCCGGGACTATCCGGTAAGGCTAAATACTTTTAATGATCGATAGTGAACAAGTACCGTGAGGGAAAGGTGAAAAGCATCCCGTCGAGGGAGATGAAATAGTATCTGAAACCATATGTTTACAAATAGTCGAAGCCCTTCGGGGCGACGGCGTGCCTATTGAAGAATGAGCCAACGAGTTAATGGGTTTTGCTAGTCTAAGACCGACAGGTTGTAGGCGTAGTGAAAGCGAGGTTTAACCGCCGTTTAGCATAACTTATTAGACCCGAAACCAGGCGACCTACCCATGAGCAGGATGAACTTCGACGAAAGTTGAAGGGAGGTCCGAACCCACTGGCCGTGCAACTCCAGGGGATGACTTGTGGATAGCGCAGAAATTGCAATCGAGCCTGGCAATAGCTGGTTTTCCTCGAAACAGTTTTAGGACTGGCCTCACAAACTACCTTAGGGAGGTAGAGCACTGAATGGAAGAAGATGGCTTTTAGCCTACTTTTTCTAACCAAACTCCGAATTCCCTAAGAGATTATTGTGGGAGTTAGAACGCGGGGGCTAAGCTCCGTGTATCAAATGGGAAACAGCCCACATCATTATCTAAGGTCCCTAAATCCAAGTTAAGTGCATCAAAAGTGGTGTAGCGACTCAGACAGCTAGGAGGTTGGCTTAGAAGCAGCCATCCTTTAAAGAAAGCGTAACAGCTCACTGGCTAAGTTTCTGTGCGCTGAAAATAATCGGGGCTAAACTTGGTACCGAAGATATGGATTTATAACTTTTTAAGCTATAAGTGGTAGAGGAACGTTCTTAGTTCGCTGAAGCTAGACCCGCGAGGGCTAGTGGAGGACTAGGAAGTGAGAATGTTGGCATAAGTAACAAAAATTAAGGTGAAAACCCTTAACACCGAAAATCTAAGGTTTCCTGGGCAACGTAACTCGACCCAGGGTTAGTCGGGCCTAAGCCGAGGCCGAAAGGCGTAGGCGATGGACGAGCTGGTTAATATTCCAGCACTACTTAATCTGGTAAATACTGACGCATTTTAAAACTTAAAGCGTGCTATGGCTATGTGCGTCCTTGGTTTCCTTCGGGAGATTGAGGAGAGATGAAACCTTCGGGTGGATTTAATTTTAGGGGATCGAGTGCCAAGAAAAGGTATTTGCCTTCAGGATTTAAGTATCCGTACCGTAAACCAACACAGGTAGATGAGGCGAGAAGCCTCAGGTGTACGAGAGAACCCTTGTTCAGGAACTCGGCAAAACAGCGGCCGTAAGTTTGCAATAAGGCCTGCCCTTCTTCGGAAGGGCCGCAGCGAAAGAGTTCAAGCGACTGTTTATCAAAAACACAGGTCCCTGCTAAATCGCAAGATGATGTATAGGGGCTGACTCCTGGCCAGTGTCCGAACGTTAAGGTGATGGGTGCAAGCCTTGATCTGAAGCGCGGATGAACGCCGGCGATAACTATAATCGTCCTAAGGTAGCGAAATTCCTTGTCGGGTAAGTTCCGACCTGCACGAATGGAGTAACGACGGCCACACTGTCTCCACCCGAGACTCAGTGAAATTGAAATTGCTGTTAAGATGCAGTATACCCGCGGCCAGACGGAAAGACCCCGTGCACCTTTACTACAGCTTTGCATTGAACTCTGATCCTACCTGTGTAGGATAGGTGGGAGGCTTTGAAACTTTGACGCTAGTTAGAGTGGAGCCATCCTTGAAATACCACCCTGGTATGGTTGGGGTTCTAACCTAGGTCCGTTATCCGGATTGGGGACAATGCATGGTGGGTA
>CAZNEH010000042.1:0-6074 GCA_964572175.1 uncultured Gammaproteobacteria bacterium | reverse complement strand
GAAGAACACATTCAATTGTACGAGCTTCTTTATTTTGTTCCTGGCAGTGTTGCCGAGGACAAAGTACCGGAGAACGTAGCCAAAGTAGACGAAATTTTAGCTTCTTTAGAAGCCAAAATCGACAACAAAGAAGAGCTTGGCTCTCAAAAACTTGCTTATCAAATTAAGCAAGAAAAGCATGGATACTATGTTTGTATAGTATTCGAGTTAGCTAAGGAAAATCTTCAAAAATTAAACGACCAATTGCGTTTAGCTCCTGAAGTTATGCGTTTTTTGATTGTTAAAACTAAGAAGAAAACTGCGGAAGAATTAGCCCAAGACGAAAAGATCCAAGAAAAGATCCAGGCTAAAAAGAAAGAAGCAGTTAAAAAACAATTAGCTGATGCAGAAAAAGAAGAGGAAGAGAAAAAGGCTCCAGCTAAACCTGTTAAAGAAGAAGAAAAGCCTTCTTCTGATGAAAAGGTTAGTATGGACGACCTAGACAAAAAATTAGACGAGATTTTAGACGAAAATCTTGATATCTAAAAAACTAATATGTAAAGACGAGGCATGCCTCGTCTCAACAAAATATATATGGACTTAAATAAAACAATGATCATTGGTCGGGTTACTCAAGACCCAGAATTAAAAACCATCCCTTCCGGTCAATCAGTAGTTTCTTTTTCTGTAGCTACAAATCGTTCTTGGACTGACAAACAAGGTCAAAAACAAGACAAAGCCGAATTCCACAACATTGTTGCCTGGCGTAAATTAGCCGAGATTATCGGACAGTATGTTAAGAAGGGCAGTAAGATTTATATCGAAGGAAGATTAGAAACTCGTTCTTGGGAAGACCAACAAGGAGTTAAGAAATATCGAACTGAAATTATTGCTGACAACATGATCATGTTAGATTCTAAAAGATCTAGTCAAGATCAAGGCGCTGCTCCAATGGCTCCATCTCCAATGGCTCCAGCTCAAGGACCTGCCCAAGGCCCAGCTACTCCTAATCCTGCTCCTCAAGCATCTAACCCAGATGACGAAATTTCAGTAGAAGACATTCCTTTCTAAACAAATAATCTATTATTCATTCAATATGAGAAAAAAAAGAAAACAACGAAGAGCAGCTAAAGATAGATTTTGCTATTTCTGCGTAAACAACATTCAAGATATTGACTACAAAGATACTCAAACTATCCAAAAGTTTACTTCTAACTACGCCAAGATCCTTCCTCGAACTAGAATGGGATGTTGCGCTGATCACCAACGAATGTTAGGGCAAGCTGTAAAGCGAGCTCGTTACATGGCTTTGATTCCTTACGTAAACCGTTAAGCCGATGTTATCATTCAACCAAATTAAAGTAGGTACCGTTATCGACATTAACGGACAACCTTTTCAAGTTATTAAAGCTGAACATTCTAAGACTGCTCGTAGTGGAGCTGTTCTTCGAGCTAAGATGAAGAACTTAATTGATGGTTCAGTTTTAGAAAATACTTACAAACAAAGTGATAATGTTCCTCAAGCAGACCTTAGTCGAAGTAAAGCTAACTTCTTGTATCGAGAAGGGGATCAATTCCACTTCATGGACAATGAAACTTATGAACAATTTGCTTTAGACTTAGAAACTGTCGGAGATATTTCTCGTTATGTTAAAGAAGGCGAAGATGTAGAAGTAATGAGCTTTAACCAAAAGCCTGTTTCTATCTCTCTTCCGCCTAAAGTAACTTTAAAAGTTACCCAAGCTCCTCCTGGAGTTAAGGGTGACACTGCTGGCAACGCCACTAAACGCGTTACTGTAGAAACTGATTACCAATTAGAAGTTCCTCTATTCATCAAGACAGGAGAAGAAATCAGAATAAACACTGATACCGGAGCCTACTCTGAACGAGCTAACTAAAGACTTTCAATTCAAAGACCCCTTAATTGGGGTCTTTTTTTGTTTAGGACATGAATAAGTTGTATTGCCGTGGGTACAGAGCCCCACGGCTGAAAAATAAATATTAGTATACTTTTTATTACTTTTACCCGCCGGGCTCTGCACCGGCGGAAATTAAAAGCAAAAATATCATTAAATTTTTCACGGTAATAGCATGAATAACCGTGAAAAAGGTCTATTTTTTTAAGATTTTCACGGTTATTACCCCTAAAACCGTGAATGGGAGTATAAATTTGTCTTTTTTTATTACCAAAAATGTGCTATAATATACAATATGAAAAGAACAAAAATCGTCTGTACTATCGGCCCAGCTTCTGATAGCAAGACCAAAATCGAAAAAATGTTTAAAGCCGGGATGAACGTGGCCCGTTTAAACTTTTCCCATGGCACTTACGCCAGTCACACTCAACTTATCCAACGTTTACGCCAAACCGCTAAAAAATTAAACCAACCCTTTGCCTTAGTCCAAGACTTACAAGGACCTCGCATTAGAATTGGTAAAGTAGACAAAAATGGAATTGAGCTTGGTCGTCAAGACAAAGTTATTCTAGTTCCTGAAGACGAGGTCCCACAAGAAGTTTTTGCCGAAGCCTTAGAAAAGGATTACAAAGTCTTACCCATTCAATACAAAGAATTATACACTCACTTAAAAGAAAAGGACTCTATTTTAATTAACGATGGCTTAATCGATCTTAGGGTAGACAAGATCAAAGGTGAAGTTATTTATACTAAAGTAAAAAAACCAGGAATTGTTTTTTCTCATAAAGGCCTTAACCTTCCTGGAGTTCGCATCAACACCGAAGTTATTACAGCTAAAGATAAGCAAGACATTAAATTTGGTTTAAAGCAAAAAGTAGATTACATGGCTCTTTCTTTTGTTCATGAAGCTAGTGACATTACTAAGTTAAGAAAGTTAATCAACAAAGACGTTAAAATAATTGCTAAGATCGAAACTAGAGAAGCCGTAAACAACTTCGAAGAGATTTTAGAGGCCACTGACGCTATCATGATCGCCCGCGGAGATTTAGGAATTGAACTTCCAGTCGACAAAGTTCCTCTATTACAGAAAAAAATGATCAAAAAATGTTTAGAGGCCGCCAAGCCAGTAATCGTAGCTACTCAAATGCTTGAATCCATGATTTTAAGTGCTCGTCCAACTAGAGCCGAAGTTTCTGATGTGGCCAACGCTGTTATTGATCATACCGACGCCGTAATGCTTTCTGGTGAATCTGCTTATGGAAAATATCCTGTGGAGTCAGTCAGAATGATGAAGTCTATTATCATGGAAACAGAAAAATCTATTTTTGACGATGTTCCTCCTCATTACTTTAAGCTCAAGCATCCTGATGTGGCTGAGACTATTGCTTCCTCTGTCGACGAACTAGTTAAAGAAAAGCAAGTTAAAGTAGTGGTTGTTAATTCTCATTCCGGTTATGCCGCTCGCCTGATCTCTCGCCATCGTCCAGAAAACATTATTGCCGTGTTAACTAATAATCCTATAACCCAGCGCCAACTTGTTCTTAGTTGGGGAGTTTATCCATTTTTAGTTCCTACTTGCCGTAGTGTTGACGCTTTAATTAAAAGCTCAGTTCAGCTTGTTAAAAAAGAAAAGCTAGCCAAGAAAAACGATCGAGTTGTCATCTACACTGGTCAGCCCCTATCTAAAGAGGGGATGAGTTTAGTCAAAGTACAAACTATTTAACACATATTAATATGGAGGTAAAAAACAAAAAAAAGGCTCACATCCTTTGGTTCAAGGATTTGGGTATTTTAGACGTGCCTTTAGTTGGCGGTAAAAACGCTTCTTTAGGCGAAATGTATAATGCTTTAGGCAAAAAAGGAATCAAAGTGCCTAATGGTTTTACTGTTACGGCTCCGGCTTATCAATATTTTATTCAGTCCACTGGTCTAGACAAAAAAATTAAAAAAATATTACAAGGCCTAGATACTAAAAATTTAAAAAACCTATCTACTAAAGGCCGACAAATCCGCCAAGCAATCCTAGCCGAAGAATTTCCAGAAGACTTAGAGCAAGAAATTATTAAAACTTATCAAAAATTTTCTAAACAACATAAGCGCAAAACTTTAGACGTAGCCGTGCGTTCTTCTGCCACTGCCGAGGACTTGCCAGACGCCTCTTTTGCTGGCCAACAAGAAACTTTTTTAAATGTGCAAGGAGAATACGAAGTAGTCTTGGCAGTTAAGCGCTGCATGGCTTCTTTATTTACCAACCGGGCCATCTCTTATCGATACGACAAAGGCTTTGATAAGTTCGACATTTCTTTGTCTGTTTGTATTCAGCAAATGGTTCGTTCCGACCAAGCTACTTCCGGAGTACTGTTTACCATCGACACTAAAACCGGTTTTGAAAATGCTATCTTAATTAACGCCTCTTATGGTTTGGGCGAGATGGTGGTTCAAGGCAAGGTTGACCCAGATGAATTCTATGTTTTTAAGCCCACTTTAAAAGGAAAAAACAAACCAATTATTTCCAGCATTCTTGGTAGCAAGAAAATCAAAATGATTTACTCTCCAGAAGGGGCTGAACCTGTTAAAGAAGTGCCAGTTAATGATAAAGATCAAAAATTATTTTGTTTATCAGAAGAAGAAATTTTAACTTTAGCTAAGTGGGCCATGGTTATTGAAAAACATTATAAAAAGCCCATGGACATTGAATGGGCTAAAGATGGTCGCACTAAAGAAATTTACATTGTCCAAGCTCGTCCTGAAACCGTGCACTCTCAAGCTAACCGTAAAATTTTAGAAGAATATCAAATTGATTCTAAAAATCAAAAAGTTTTAACTCAAGGGGTGAGCGTAGGCTCTAAAATAGGTCAAGGCAAAGCCAGTTTAATCAAAAGCGCAGCCGAGATCCATAAGTTTAAACCCGGCCAAGTCTTAGTTACCGAGATTACTGATCCAGATTGGGAGCCAATCATGAAAATAGCTTCCGCCATTGTTACTAATTCTGGTGGCCGCACCTCTCATGCTGCCATTGTTTCCCGCGAACTAGGTATTCCTTGTGTCGTTGGTACTCATGACGCCACTTCTAAAATAAAAAACAACCAGCAAATTACCGTTTCTTGTGCCGAGGGAGAAGAGGGCTTTGTTTATCAAGGAAAAATTCCATTTAAAATTAAGCGCACCAACTTAGCTAAACTAAAAAAGCCCAAAACCAAGCTCATGCACATTATTGGTGACCCAGCCATGGCTTTTGATCATTGCCAGTTGCCTAACGAGGGAGTGGGTCTAGCTCGAGAAGAATTAATTATTTTAAATTACATTAAGGCTCATCCTTTAGCTTTGATTCACTTTAACAAAGTCAAAGACGCAGAAGTAAAACAAAAAATTAAAGAGCTGACTTATGGCTGGCCTAGTAGGGAAGAGTACTTTGTTAAAAAATTAGCCCAAGGCGTTGGTCGGATCACGGCCGCATATTGGCCTAAGCCAGTGATTGTTCGCTTAACTGATTTTAAAAGTAACGAATACGCTGGATTATTAGGCGGAAAATATTTTGAACCCAAAGAAAAAAATCCCATGATCGGTTGGCGGGGAGCTAGTAGGTATTATTCCAAAGAATACGAAGCTGCCTTTGCTTTAGAATGTGAAGCCTTGCGCCAAGTCCGTGAAGAAATGGGTCTAAAAAATCTACAAGTAATGATTCCGTTTGTCCGCACTCCTGAAGAAGCAAAAAAAGTAATTAAGCTCATGGCTAAGTATAATCTTAAAAATGTTAAAGTCATTGGAATGTGCGAAGTTCCATCTAATGTAATTTTAGCCAAAGACTTTTTAAAGATTTTTGATGGATTTTCTATAGGCTCTAATGATTTAACCCAGCTTACCCTTGGTCTTGATCGAGATTCTGATTTAGTGGCTCATTTATACGACGAACGCAACCCTGCTTTAAAAGCCATGTTCAAGTCTGTCATCCAAGAAGCTAAACGAATGAAAAAATATATTGGCATCTGCGGACAAGCTCCTTCCGACTTTCCAGAAGTTGCTAAATTTTTAGTCGACTATGGCATTACCACTATGGCTCTTAACCCCGACAGCGTTTTAAAAACCATGGTTGCCATTTCCAAGTACGAGCAAAGTAAAAGGAAAAAATAACAACCTTGCATAAACAAAAAATAAATCCGACTAATATAATCGGATACA
>CAZNEH010000041.1:0-6179 GCA_964572175.1 uncultured Gammaproteobacteria bacterium | reverse complement strand
ATTATCGCCTTCTTTAACCTTTTTTATTTTTTCTAAAGATTCTTCATCTTTTTCTTCCAACTCAAATTGAAACTCTGAAAAATTATCTAATTTTTTAAATCTACTTTTATCTACTTGATCCTTTTTCTTTATTTTTTTATCTGCTGCCACAAAACAAGGACTCTCTAAAGAACACCCTCCTCCTTCTAAAACATTTTCTAAAGTATCTACTTCCATTTCTCCAGCCGCCATTGCCTCATAGAGAAGAGACCTGGCCAAAGCTGCTTCTGGATTTCCAACTTGTGGATAATTATCCGCCATCTTTCTGGCAAATTGAGCTGCCTTACTCGGATCTTTATCTTTAATAGCTGCTCTAGCTGCCTGTTTTAAGGCCACTTCTCCCATTACCATCTCATTAACAATAGTTTGCCCATAATTTTCTTCAGCTATTTGATACTCTTCTATGGCCTTTTTAGGATTATTTCTTTGCATTTCCATATCACCTTTCCAGACATGGGTTAATCCTACTGCTTCTGGAAATTTTTTCCCTGCTCGATCAGCTACAGCCTTAGCTTCTTCAATATTATATTGTCGACGATAAATATTTGTTTGCCCAGAAATAGCCGCCCAATAATAACGACCTTCATCTAAACTTTCTAACTCTTCAAAAAGCCTCAATGACTCATCATAATCACCTTCTGAGCTAGCCTGCCTAGCGTACCACAATTTCTCATCCAACTCATTCATCTCCACAGCTTCTACTACCGTAACCTCATTTTCTGGTTGGTTATTAACGTCACCCACTTCCACACCAAGTAAGCCAGCCAGTCCCATTCCTATAGTTAATAATATTTCTTTCATATTAGTAGTATTAATTTATTTTATTTAACACCCACTACCAATACAAATTTCTCCGTCACTTGTTATGTCTCCGTCTACTTCTAGTGTTCCATCTTTTAAAACTACAAAGGCATTACTAGGAGTGCTTGAATCTCCATTACCTATAATAAACACTGGATCTTGAGTATCCCAGGCTGAGGTACTCCATGAACTATCTGTGTCATTATAGCGCCCGATAACAAATGAATTATACGCATCTGCCACCACTTCTCTTCCCATAGCGAAAGAAAAATTACCATTAGCTATATTATCTCTACCAATAGCTGTAGAATAATTAGCAATAGCCTCTGAACCACTGCCCATAGCTGTGGTTCTCGTACCTTCAGACAAAGTACCACTGCCCACAGCAAAAGAAGACTGTCCAGTAGTCTCACCATTACCCAGGGCCACTGAGCTACTTCCACTAGCCGTAGCTCCAGAACCTATAGCCATAGCGTAAGTCCCGCTAGCATCTGCATTACTACCAAAAGCCACGGACTTATCACCACTAGCCGTAGCATTCCATCCAGTCGCTACAGAATAACCACCTGTTGCCGTATTATAAGTACCTATAGCTAAAGACTCTAGGCTGCTATCATAATACATAGCCGTATCCACTAAATTAGAACCGTCATAATAAGGAACATATCCAGAAGTTAAAGACCCTGTAGCACTAGACCCACTTGAACTAATACACCCTGTGCTATCACAAATTTGCCCAGTCGCTGTAAAATCACCGTCTAAATCAGCGTTTCCATCTTTATAAACTGTTAAAGCATTATTTAAAGCTGAGCTAGATGTTCCATTACCAATTACAAACAACGGATCAGTATCTACCCAAGAAGTAGAATCACCAGTTCCATCACCATAACGACCTGTTAAAAATGAATTATATGATTCAGCAATTTGTTTTTGCCCCGTAACCATTGAGTAATCACCACTAGCTGCAACATCCGCTCCTAGGACAAAAGAATTTTGACCAGAAGCAGTACCATTACCAATAGCTACTGAATAGTCTCCACTAGCCGTATTATAATTTCCTAAAGCCACCGAAGTATTTCCACTAGCTGTAGAACCGCTACCCCCAGCTATTGAATAATCACCACTAGCTGTATTATTATAACCTAAAGCCGAAGAAATATATCCGCTAGTTGTATTATTTTCACCCAACGCTACACTAGAATTTCCAGTCGCATAATTATTATTACCTAAAGATGTAGAAATATTACCTGTAGCATAACTATTATATCCCATTGCTGTAGAATACTCACCAGTTGCTTGACTTCCACTACCAAAACTAGTAGATCCTTCACCAGTGGCCCAAGTATGAGCACCCATAGCTACAGAATAATCACCAATATTTGTATCATCCCATTGCGTATCACCAACATAACCAGCTCTAAACGCAGACTTTTTTGGATACCACATCATTCTAGTGCCCGCACCTAAAGAAGACCCTGTTCCAGAACCATGAGTTCCATAAAACAACGCTCCTTCATCATCAATTACATGTAAAGCAGCTAATGGAGAAGTTGTTCCAATTCCTACATTACCAGAATCATAATAAGCATCAGTTCCACTAGTACTCCACACGCTTGTTCCTCCGCTTCCAGAACCAATACACCCAGTGCTATCACAAATTGTTCCGCTAGCTTGTATATTTCCTTGAACATCTAAAGCTTCGGCCGGTGTTTCTGTTCCAATACCTAAATTACCACCATTAATAAAAGAATCTCCGCTAGCAGATAGCTCATAAGTTGGACTGTTAAAACAAGCTGCTCCAGTTCCACCACAATCAATACCAGTGGCTCCACCATGAATGTCACCAATTGTCCAGAAATCAGAGTCATTAGCTGAAATTCCCCAAGACACCTCTGCTTCATTAGCTGTTGCTCCACCTCTACCAAGCATATAAAATTGTCTGTCTGCTACTGTCGGAACATTTCCCTGAAAAGTTAATTCTGCTAAACTAGCTCCGTCTGCATCATCATGAAAAGCTCTATAACGAAGAATTTTAAAAACAGAACTTTCATCTTGCCAACCCCCTTGAGAATCATTGTCATAAATTGCAAAAATATCTCTTTCTCCAGAGAGCCCTGTGTAACCTCTAAAAATAAAATCATTGTCCACATTTCTTGTAGATTGAACATCTAAAGTGTGCCCATAGTCATTATTATGACCAATGGTTATTCCATGAGTAGTATCTGTGGGATAGATAAAGTCACCAGAAGAATCTTCTGTCCAATACTGAGCAGACGCCACTCCAGTTAATAAAACAAAGCACAAAGCAAACACAAATAGCCCACTAAAGAGTCGGCTAGGAATTTTTTTAATCATATTTTTATAATAAATTATTTTTCTTCGGTTGTTTCCGGGCTTTGTAAGAATACCGGACCAATGTTTACAATCAAATCATTTTCTATATCATAAATAAACGCTTTAGTTTGATACACAACTAATAAATTACCATTTTGAGCATCAGCATAAAACAAATTACCCTCTTTTAAAACATCCACATCTTGAATCTCCGCAATTGAAGGAACTTGATTCTCTGGTAAAATTGCATGTTTAGCTAATTTTTCTAATGTTTCGCTAGCTAATTTTTCTTCCTGAACTAACGGCGAACTAGATAAGTCGTCTAACTCTCCTTTCACTTCATTATACTCGTATCCTAGATAGCCTAATCCAGCTGCTAGAATTAAAAAAATGGCCACACAAAGCCATATATACTCCTTTTTTATACCCACTCCCTTTTCTGGTGTTTCCATAAAAAAATTTTAGTTTAATTTGTAAACCAATCTTACCATGCTTGATTTATTTTTGTCAAATTAACGCTCAAAATCAGTGTAATTATCATTAAAACTCCATGGCCCAGACCCACAACTTCCACTACCCTGCCCCTCAACTCTTAAACCGCCATCTTCTTCCATTTTAATTAAAATCATTTCCCCAGAAGTATCATAACAATAAATTTGACCATCTGCGGTCACTTGATCAAAGTCTCGATCAACATATCCTAAACTTGTCGGAGTAAAATCATACTCTCCTGTGTCTAAGCTATCTGTAGAATCTCCTACAGAAAATTTTCCAGTCGCAAAATCAGTTTCATCATGAATCAAAGCGATGTGATTATCTTCTTGCCAATCAGACTCGTCAGTTCCTTCTAAAAACCAACGACCTTGAGCTGTACCATCAACATCTTGATTAATCGTTCCACACAACGGCTCTACTGTTCTAATAATAGAACTATACAGAACTTCTTTTTTAGTTGCTCCATAATAATCCAAGGGACAAACATTATACAACGCTTGCTCACCCCATCTATCTTCATTAGCCACTCCTGTAATCTCGATTCTTGTATCATAAGCCCCCCAGTCCAAAGCACCTTGCCCAGTATTTCCACCAGCATAACCAAGTAAATCTCCAGCTTGCAATTTTACTCGCACCCCCCTAGTACACAATCTATAATCATCTCCTCCAGCTGTGTATTCTGAACAAGGACCATAAATTTCCTCTCCTTCTTCAAAAGCTTCCTGTAATTCTTCAGAAATACCAGAAACATGCAGGAAAAAATTATGAAACTTAGCACAAGGCCTAAAACTAATAGAATAATCTGTAAATACTGGGTCAGCATAAAGATGTTCTGAAGTACTAATAGATTCTATCCAAATTTTTCCTGGAGCATAAACTGGCTCAGCAGATAAAGCCTCATTTAAATAAAAATACATATGATCGGTCGGAAAAGTATGTCCTGAGGGATTAGTTGCTCCTAAAGGAGTGATCGTTCCATAATCCTCATCATCCATTATGTATTTATTAAACCAAGTATAATCATCTTCACACTTAGGATACAATCGCACATCTACAAACTTACGCTTATTCCCCCAAGTCCATTTCCCATTTATTTTAGTCTTAGCTCGATAGTAAGAATCACTAGAGGGCCGGTCATAATGATTAAATTTCCCCTTCTTACCTGTTTTTACATTCTTAATATACTTGTAAGTCCCGCCGCGCTTTCTATATATCCGCACATTCTTACCCTTTTTCTTGGGCTTTACTTCTCCGTAAATCTTAACTCTATTATCCTTAATAATTTCCGACTTATTTACATGCAAATAAACCTTAGCCTGGCTCAACTGAGGTAAAAAAATAAATATTACTAGTAAGATTAAAATTTTTTTCATATTATGCTATAATTTACTAAACGCACCTTTTACCTGGAGCCAACCATGATCCGCGAACTCCTCCGTCCTCTCCATGTCATCGCCATCCCCATGTCCGGCTTCTTCCTCATGGCCGTCCCATTCTTCTGTGCCCCTAGTAGCCAACCCCCTGGGATATGGATAATGATCAGCTCTGCCATTGGCAGTGCCATATCTACTGTCCTCATCGGCATGATTCCTCTCCCAACATGGTATCGCAGCCTCATTCGAAAGTGGCTGCCGTACAACATCGGCCTGGCAATCATTGTGGTCACCCTGGGATCAATCCTGGGATGGTGTTACTTCCATAGCTTCAAGAACGTCCTCTACATGGGAATCTACTCCATGGTGATCTTCTTCACCGGCCTGTCCACTAGCTACCTACTCTTCGGCCTCCATCGGTACCACCAGTACCGCAAGGCCCACACCCTGTCTCATCCGTGAGCCAGGGCTCTTTTTCATCCTTTATGTTCTTCTTTTAAAATTGCAAAATACAAATCATCTCTCCAACGACCCGCTCTAAACTTGTGCTTTCTAAGATGAGCCTCTTTTTTCATTCCTAGCTTTTTAATAACTTTTTGCGATGCCGGATTATCTCCATAAGCATAAGCTCCTATCTTATTTAAACCTAATTTTTTAAAACCTAATTCCAGCATCAAATGCCCAGCCTCAGTCATAATCCCCTGACCTCTGAATTTTTTACCTAACCAATATCCTAATTCTGCATTTTCATTTTCAAAGTCAATATTCATTAAATCAATCACTCCCACCACTTCTTTATTAAAAACAATACTCATCACATAAGCCGTCCCTTTAGATCTATTATTTTTTGCATACTTAATAAACTCTTGTAAATTTTTTCGTTTATAAGGCCAAGGAATATTTAAAGTATTTTCAAAAATTAATTTATCTTGAATATTTCTAAATAAATCATCGCCATCGCTTTCTCGAACAGGACGCAAAATAATTCGCTCTCCTTTTAAAACTAAATCTTTAGCTAATAATTTTTTCTTTTTCATAACCTTATTTAAAAGTAGTAAAATATTTACTAGTTATATTTTGACTTAAAAATTTCTTAGACCCTACTTTTCTTCTAGCTTTAATCCTAATTCGATACAT
>CAZNEH010000040.1:0-6252 GCA_964572175.1 uncultured Gammaproteobacteria bacterium | reverse complement strand
ATTTTGCAAGAACTTCTCTCAAAACTTTGAACTCAGGAAAACCCAAGGTTTGTCTAGATAACAGAAAAACAGCGTCATAAACGGTGATTTTTCATAATGCGGACCCGACCGGATTTGAACCGGCGATCTTCTGCGTGACCCCGCACAAGGCGGTCCCGACGAGATTTGAACTCGCGATCTTCTGCGTGACAAGCAGATGTGTTAACCGGGCTACACCACGGCTCCAAAATTTTATATTTTATACAGGGCTACTAACCACGCTTGTCTCGCCGAAGCGATAGCGTAGGCGGAGCTCCATGTTTTATATATTAATCCCAAATCGAGAGAAATACAATATATATAATACTAATACATTATAGATAATTTGTCCAGCTAATGCCCACTCCCAAGAGATATCAGAGACAAAAGCGTGCATTTGCATGTGGAATCTATTGATTTTAGTGATTATTTTACTTTTCATGATTAAGTTCAATCCATGGATCGCATCTGGTAAAACTGCTCCCAGAATTCCTGGGATAATAATTTCTGGATGAAGAATTTGCCCACTTAAATATAAATATCCAGCTAGTAAAGCCGCAATAGCCACGTCTACTGGAGCAATGATTTTATAACGCTTAAATTCCCCTGGATACTTCTTGTGATACTTAATATCATCAATTAAGTATCGATTCTCTTTAATCCGGTCTCCATGCGGGATTATATCCAATAAATAGTGGGTAATTAACCCAATTAAAAAAGCTAGCCAAGGATTGCTTAAGCCTTGACAAATAAGTAAAGTTGTGCTAACATGAGTTGTTAATAACATTGCAGTACCTATTATAAACTCCCGTTGCAGAATTGTCAATTTTGTGCTATAGTAACAACATATAATTTGTAAAGACGAAGCATGCTTCGTCTCAATAAAAATGGCAGCAAAAAAAGGTAAAAGACGAAGAAAGCAACCAGACCCAAGTCAAGGACAAGGAGTAGATTCAGGGCAAGTGCTTTCTACAAAACCAGATCCTAAGGCTGAATTAGCTCGTCTTAAAGCTGCTATGGAAGCAGAGCAAAAAGCCATTGAAGTATTTGTAGAGGATCCAAAAAATGAAAACCTAAAAGACTTAAGAGAGGCTTTAATAGAATTTGGTGAAAAGCAAATCAGAGAGCAATATGCTCAAGCCCCAGATTTAATCAGGGGCGGAGCAGAGATGAGCTATGATACTGCGGCCAATGGAATAGTTTTAAAAATCAAGAATACCGAAGAGCTTAAAGACAAAGTTGTCATTCAAGCTTTTTTTATTATAAATCCAGATATGGATTCATCAGAATATGGAGAATTTACCACTAACTTAGCTGCAGCCAAAAAAAAGGCAGCAGAAAATGCTATTGATCCAGAAAAATTATTTTCCTTTACTGTAGAAATAGATACAGCTCCACAGCCCGGAGACGAATTAAAAGAATATTTAGCCACCTTACCCAACGAAGCCAGAGTCGCAGCTGAAAAATTATTAAATGAAGTAGCCTTAGATGATGATGAAATTAAAGAGTTATCTCGAATTTTAAAAATAGACCTGGTCAAAGGAAAAAAACCAAACGAGTTAACTGGGCAAATTTCTTCAGGCTCTCGTAAAGGTAAAAGAATTTTTGTTCGCCAAACTAGTGCTGATGAAGGTGAGCACGATATTGCTCTTACTGAAGAAAAGAAAACTATCATGAGTGCTGAAATAGCTAGCGATCATGATAAAGAATTAAGCCAAAGAATTTTAAATGCCGAATATCCTTTAGCCGAGATAGCCGTGATCAGAGCTGAGTTAGTAGAAATATTAGAAAAAAGACCAAAAGAAAGAGGGGTTCCTGCTCGAGAATTAAGAAGTTTAGTTAAGGCTTATCGACGCATTGGAAAATTATTAAAACTACCCTCAGAATTAGCCCTAGAAGAAGATATTAGCACAACACCAACTAGGTTATACGAAGAACCACCTAGCCCAGAAGAAATTGCTAAAAAAGAAACTATCACCAAAGCAGAGGCTGTTCTCGAAATTTTTTGTCGTCATAATTGGTCCCTTGGTCCAGATGATTTACAAAAAAATCATTTAACCTTTGGAGATGACGGACATTTAGTGACTCAGTCTATAACTAGAAAAAATGATCAATCTACTGTTAAATATAGAATAGTTCAAGAAGATGCTTCTGGAAAACTAGTCCCTCACCCAGATTTTCCAGATGAGTTAACCACTACCGTAGAACCAGAAGTAAAATTAGACGTAAATGAGGTAAGGGATCTTAAAAAAGACGTAGAACGTATTCAACAAGAAATAAATGCAATAGCTCAAGAAAAAGTAATTACTGGACATCACGCTGAAATTGCCGCCGGTCGCACTTTAGACATCGGAGACGTTGCCCCCCTTGAATTAGGTCCTAAAGATGGGTTATCTGTTCAAATTGATCAAAGAGGAGAAAATAAAGGCGTGATTACATTAGGATATCAATTTGTTCTTCACAACCATGATGAAGCCCAAGGGTTACACGCTGAGTTAAATGAATTACAAGAAAAAGCGCAAAAAGCTTGGGTTGATATAAATGTCTTTGCTAATATTCAAAGAGGAGAGGTAATCATACAACCTCAAGAAGTTTATGATATGGCCGCTGAGCTAGAAGGTGAAACAAGTCTTTCACATGAAAACATAGAAGATCGGTTAAAAACTTATGCTTTGGCTTTTGAGCCAGCTAATAACAAAAAAATTAGAGATTATTATGTTCAAAACGGAAGACTTGATCGAGGTCAATTATCACAATCAACTATTAAATGGCCAGCCGACCATTTTGGAGATATATCAAAAAGTGGGAAGCCTCTCAAAGGTAAAAAATATAAAGTAATAATTTTTCAAGGTGATAAAGACCAGGTCTTAGTTCGTGTTAGCAGTCCTGCTGATACTAGAATTAGAGAAGCTATCTTAGGTGCTCCTGATTTAAAAGAAGCAATGATTCGAATTGCCTCTCTTAGCTATCAATTAAAACAAGAGGCCACTGCCTCTCGTGATCGTTTAGCTGTTTACACTCAAGACGACATTAAATCCTTTAACGAAGTTATTGACTTATTAGAATTAAATGAAAAATATAAATTACCAATAGAGGTAACAACTCTTAAAGATGGTAAAAGCGCTGAAGACGAAGCCAGAGAAGCGCGTACAGAATTTGATGAAAAAGAAATAGTTCAGGTACCTGTTTCTTATAATCGCGAAGGAAAATTACTAGCCAAAGACAAGGCTGGTCGAAATGTTTATATTGATAACATTATTTTACCTAATGGTGATTACTTTAAGCCGTCGCCTGATAACTGGACTCCTGTTTCTGACCAGTACACTGTTAAAATACAAGTAGTAAACAAAGATCGAGATAAAATAAAAAGCTATGGAGCTGACTTATATTTAAGTGAAGCAAGTACCGCTCTTAATGATTTTAGAGGAGGAGATTCTAAACTAAGTGGTGAACAACAAGCTCGTCGTCAAGAGCTAGACATTTTACTAGCTGCAGATTATGAAGAAGACTCAGAAGCAGAAAAGAAGATGGAAGTGGATAGGCTTTTAGAAACCTACGAAGCTGTTATCGCCAACATTGTTAACACCCTAGAAACGATAACTCCTAGAGAGTTAGAGGCTTTAGGGCCGGACGATATTATTGAAATGCATATTGGCGAAAGATATACCGGAGTAATAGGTAGGATAGCTAAAGAAAAAAAAGAAAAAGATGGTACTTTCTTTACTTTAGAGCTTCAAATTACTAAAACAATCGATAAGGAATTAGAAAAATATTTAGGCACTGCAGATAAGCTACGTTTTGGGTTACATGATATAGGTGCTGCGGATGTTCTTCATGACCTTGAATTTGATTTTAAGATTAAAAATGGCAAGGTTGTTGACTATGAATATACTGATCTAGAAGAATTACTTGTTGAGGAAAAACTTATTCCAGAAATTAGCCGAGCTCAGTCTTATATTAATAAATATGATCAGGCTGACTCATATTCTGATAGACATATTGTTTTATACGAGCTAAAAGAAAAATTACAAGAACTTGCTGATCAAATCGATGAATTAAGAAATAATTATATTGATTCTGGAACCGGAGATGTTCAAGAAATTGCTAAAAAATTACACACTTTACTTGCAGAGTATAATGAACTAAAAAGTGTTGAACAAGAATTAAGGGGTCGTAATGTTGAACAAGCTCGGTTAATTACTTTAGAACTAGCCACCCCAGAACAAAGAAAACAATTATTAGAATCCCGAAGCCCAGAAGAATATGAACGCCGTTTTGCTGACATTGTTCGCAAGACTTGGCGACGCTGGGCCTATGAAGCTAAACAATATGATGGCGATGAAGTTGACCTTAAAAGCTCTCGAGACTTAGACTCCAGAGGCCTAGAAATCCTAATCTTTACCGGCATCCATCCTAAAGATTTAAAAATGGAGGCAGTTGCCTCTGGTGAATCAAAACCTGGATTCTTTATGTTTGATACTGGCTATGCCGATGGAGTAGATTATAGAGGGGATGTTGACGCCGCCCCCAAAGGAGCTAAGATTAATTATCCGCAACTAGCCAAGAGTTTAGGGATTTCTGTTCGTGAAGTCAAGGCTCTATACCCAGATCCAACAAAGAAAAACGCCCCGGATAGAACTGCTATTTGTGATCATCATGCAGACACTAGTTCTAGCGACAGTTCTTCCACTGAAATTTTATACGATGTTTTAAGAAATTTAAAAGTAATAGACGGAGCAACAATTAAAAATGCTTTAAAGAGAAAAGAATATCTTGGCAGAGCTGCGGCTGAAAAGTTAACTGAAGAAGAGGCTGAAAGAATTTTTGATAAAGCCGTAAAGTTTGTTAGTTATGCTGATAGTTTTTCTCATCCCAAAATGGCGGATGCAGATTGGTATAAAGAATCTTATAAAACCTTACTTGGTTTATACAAGGCTAGTGGCTTAGATTTTTATGATGTCTTATATTATTTTTACAACAACAGAGAAAATCAAAGCGCTGATGGAACTGAGGTTATTCCAATGTCTGACTTATCTAATTATCCAGTCAGAGATCGAAGTAGTTACTCTGCTCAAAAGAGAAGGTTAAAAGACAGGAGTTTTAATCCTAAAAAACAAACAGGAAGAGATAATCAGATTGATGCTTACCATATTGTAAAAAATTCTGTTGAACAAAGCCAAGAGCAAATGGAGGAACTTGAAAGAAAAGGGCTTGTTGTGGATACTGATCCAAATGGCCCAGCTAGAGGAATGAAGTTGGTAATTGACCTAGGTGGTCAAAATTTAAGAGGCGCTGCTTCAGCTGCCTATGGCTTACGTCAGGCCGCTTTTCTTTCTTGGCGCCCTTTAGATAAGAAGAAAAATAAACACAGAGAAGGATTCTTTATGTCTGCTCCTCGAGGAGAGCTGGGAGATTCTAGTGTCTTAACTTCTCGCTCAGAAGTAGTGCGTGGGCAAATGGCTGTCTTAGGAGAGCAGAAAAAACCTCTGCAACCAGAATTTTTACAAAGCATTTTAGAAAATCTAGGTGTTCCCGCAGATCAAATCGCTAGAGTTATAGAACAAGTCCCTGAAATAAAAGAACCAGAAAAAACCAAGGCCGAAGTTGCTATAAATCAAGCCCGTAAAAGAGTAATGGAAAGAGTTTTACCAGACCTTCAACAAGCTCATCAAATTATTATTAGATTTGACCCTACCCGCGGCCCTAGATACGACCAAATGCTGGAAAGATTTATTGATCAAATTAGGGATAAAAATCCAGACCTAGATGACGATACTATTGAAGACCTTAGAGAGGAAATAGATAAATTATAAATATGCCCCCAGGAAAACCACAACCAGGAAGAATTGAACCAGGAAAAAAAGCCGGCCAACCACAGGCTCAAGATTTAGTTCGGGCAAAAAAAGACTACTCCAGCTAAGCTTTTAGAAAGAGATAAATGGGGCAAGCAAGAGCGCTGGCAAACTGAATTTGAAACTACTGGTGGCAAAGTTGCTCTTAGCACTGATGTAGGTAGAGTCAGGGGCAATAACCAAGACGCTATCGGAGCTGTTGAAAATAATGGCGTAGCTTTGTTTGTTTTATGTGATGGAGTAGGGGGAAGAGGTTTTGGAGAAGTTGCCAGTGGCTTAGCTTCTATGAGAGCAATTAAAACCTTTGAGAGATCTGATGATCCTATTAACTTTAATCTACAAGAAAATATTAATGCTACTGAAAAATCATTTACTCAAGCAA
>CAZNEH010000039.1:0-6619 GCA_964572175.1 uncultured Gammaproteobacteria bacterium | reverse complement strand
CTCTGGCCTAGGTATCATTGCCTTAGTTGGAATCGTGGTTAACGACGCTATCGTTTTTGTAGATTACTACAACCGAACTCGTCGCCTCAACCCAAAATGGACTCTCAGCAAATCTTTAATCTACACTGGTAAGGTTCGTTTAAAACCAATTCTTTCTACTTCTGTCACTACTATCGCTGGAATCTTACCTCTTACTATTGTCGACGTATTCTGGAGAGGACTAGGAACTGCCTTAGTCTCTGGATTAATCTTCGCCACTTTAGGAAACTTAATTGTCCTGCCTATTCTAATCTCTTTCGTAGACTGCTTTACCTGTAAATGCAAACGCAAAGTAAAACGAAAATAATCTTAAATAAAAAAAATAACCCCGATCTAGACTGCCTCCTCAGTCTTTTTCGGGGTGAACAGGTATCCGCCGACCATCTGGCCGAACACTGCCGACGGTACCGAGACCATCAGGTAGACCACGCTCAGGTCGATACCCATCATCTGGCGCAAAACCACGATCACCGGAATCGGCGCGTGAATGGCGATCAACTTGAACACCAACCGCTTGGTGCGGACTCGCCACGCTCCGAACGGAACGTTCAGCACCACCACGACCCAGGCAATGAACAAGGCCTTGCTATCACCGATGTCGTTCATCAACAACAACAGGCCACCAATCATTCCATACAACAGGTAAAAACGAATCTTACTCATGCGCCCCTCCAAGCTTGTAAACCGATCTTACCTAATTATTTAGTTTTTGGCAAGAAAACAATTTTGTGATATAATACCAATAGGCAAGATCTCTCCCTCGAGGAGGGATTTTATTATGGGCAAAAAACGATGGCGCGACGAATCAATTAGGTTACAAAATTGGGATTATTCATCCCCAGGTTTTTATTTTGTTACAATTTGCACCCGCGACAGAGAAAAATTTTTTGGACACATCAACGATGGTAAAATGATATTAAACAACGCCGGAATTATCGCCTATAATCAATGGTTAAAAATAAATCAAAATTTTAACCATATAATCCTGGACGAATTTATTATTATGCCAAACCATATTCATGCAATTTTAAAAATTTGTTACAACCCTAATTGTCAAAACAAACATGCCAACGTATGTAATACCTGCAGGGACGCGATTAATCGCGTCCCTAACGGAAATTATAATAACGATGAGAATAATGGTGTCGGTGGAATAACCGGAAATAAAAACCCAATGATAAATAGGTTATCAATATCATATGTCCTACGTTCATATAAATCCACATGCACAAAAATGATTCGTAATTTACAAAACGATGATTATTTTGGTTGGCAACCAAAATTTCACGACCGCCTAATTAGAGACGATCATTCATTGCACAGAATCCGTGAATACATAAAGGACAATCCCGCAAAATGGTGGCGAGACAGAAATAAACCAGAAAATTTATATATGTAAAATATAAAAAACGAGAGGCGGCTCAGTCCACGGGGACCAAGCACACACTCTCGCGGGGCTGCGCCGTTGACTCAGGAACTCTTCCTTTCCTGTGCCTTCTTACGCATCCACTCGTGGCGATGGGCTCCGGGGCTCATAACCACCTCCTGTGGGTCGGGGGAAACTTCAGTGTCACGATGGAACTTAGCAAAAAATTTAAAAAATGTCAAGACATGTGCTATAATATAAATATTAATTAACTTAATAAAAAATTATGAGGAGGAAAACACTTGCCTTAAGTATGTTAGCTTTAGGGATTTTTATTTTATTCCCAGCTGTATCCATGGCGGGTGTAGATGTAAAAAATAATTGTCCAATTGACCTAGATAGTAATACTTCAGAATGGGCCGACATAGCATCATTAGTCACTGACGCCTCAGACACTGTGGGAACTACTTACTACTGGGTTGATGACGCTTGGACAACCACAGAACCAGATTCATATGAATACAGCACTAATGTTGCTCAAATGGCTGATTTAGAAAACATTAAAATGTGCAACGACGCTACTACTATGTATCTCTATGTTGACGCACAACATCCCATGTTCGGCATTTACGATATGGCTGATGAAAAATTCATAGAATTCCCAGACTCAACCGACATGGGCATGCCTGAAGAATTTAACTATTGGATGGTTTACGAAATACAAAAAAAGAATAAAACCAAAACTCTTTTTTATGGAATCCATTTATATTCCGCAGTTGGAGATGCTGGCCTAGAAAGTGGTCCCACTAAAGAAGCTCTATACGAAGATGATGGCGACGGAGTGTTTAACCCAAATTTAGACGAAGAGTTAGTTGAGTTTAATAGTGATGAAAACAGAGATGAAAGTGAAGAAGACACTAAGGGCGGTAAAGAATTTGATCAAAACGGAGCTCTAGAAGTAGGCCTAGATTTAATTAATAGCGACGGCGAAGGACTATTCACAGAAACCAAAATTGATTACGGAGACACTCTTAATGTTTCTGTAAGTATGTACCCTAATAGCTCTTTTGCTTCTTCTGTGGCTAGTTCTGGCTTATCTTCTGTTGAAGAAACCGATACTTTCGAATATGTCTTAACCAAGGCTGGAGTAGAAAATCTAAGAACTTATAGCAAAAAAAAGCATCGCACTACAATTAAATTTAGAAAAGTTCCCGGAGCTACTAAGTATATTGTTAAAAAATATCTTGGATCAAAATACAAGAATACCTACAGGGTAACTAATAACCAAAAACTTCTCAAGGGCCTAAAAAGTAATAAAACATATAAAGTTAAAGTGCGCGCTAAAGTAGGATCTGTTTACACTCCTTATATGAGCTTAAACTTTAAAACCAAAAAATAAACAGTTAAAATAGCCCCCGGCTTCAACCGGTGGGCTATTTTTTGTTTTTATGGTATAATAAAACAAATATAAACAAATAACCCGAGTCTCCCGACGAGGGATAACAAAACAAACTCTATGCCAAAATTTGGAGGAATTATAGGCCTATGCATTGGCCTTTTTTTATTTTCAAATGCCGCTTTAGCTGCTGGAACCATCGAAGGAACAGTTACTAATGCCGCAGACGACACTGCCTTAGAAGGAATAATAATATACGCGGTCAGCATCTCAGACAACAGCGATAGTAGCGCAGATACTGTAGCTGCTGACGGAACCTATTCTATTGCCGTAGATGCTGGTAGTTATATTGTCTATAATTATGGAGAAGTAGGTGATGAAGCCTATATCCGCTCTATTGAGTCAGTAACTGTAGCCGAAGGAGGAACTGAAACTGTTAACTTTAGCCTGACTAGAAGAGGCGAGGTAAGTGGAAATATTTATCAATCAGATGGCACCACCCCTATTTATTATGCCTCTGTTTGGATGAATCACGCCTCTAGCTCCACTCTTGGCTATGATGGAGACTACACTCCTTCAGACGGAAGCTATGCCCTTTACCCAGACCCTACTGACCAAACTCTATCTGCGGCTGGACCATACACCTTTTATGTCACTAAAGCAGGTTACTATGGAGCTAAAATAGAAAATTTCATCCTAACCGATGCTGATAGTCTAACTCAAGATTTCTCTTTAACTGCTGCCTCCACAGTCTCTGGAACCGTCACTTATAATGAAGCTGCAGTTAGCGGAGCTATTATTACCTTAACTGATGGTGATTACGACTACACCGCGGCCACTAACTCTTCTGGGGAATACACTATTACTATTTACGACATGTACGATTACAATGGCAGTGCTATTGGAGATTACACTTTAACTGTTACTAAAGACGGCTACGTAGATGGAGCAAAGAATTTAGAGATAGAAGCTGATGAATCTGCTTTAACTGGAAACAACTTTTCTTTATCTGAATCCGGTTCAATTGCTGGAACAATTAGAAATACAGCTAAGACTAAATACTTATCTGAAGTAACTATTACTGCTTATGACGGCTACGAAACAACTTATACCACTACCACTGCCTCAGACGGAACTTATTCTATGGACGGTCTTAACCCAAGTGCAAAATACAAAATCACTGCTACTAAAGATAAATATCTCACTAAAATTAAATACGACAAAGAAGTAATCTCTGGAATTGAAACCACTGCTAACTTTAAATTAACCAAAGGTAAAAAACTTTCTGGAAAAATTACTTCAAAAACTGGCACCAAGCTAAAAGACGCTACTGTTTCTTTGTATAAAAGAGACGAACATTATTCTACTGTCGCTGATTACACCACTACAAGTAAAAACAACGGTCAATACCAAATCACTGGCATTACTCCAGGAAATTACCGCGTTCAAATCTCTAAAGACGGCTGGGTTGTTAAAAATGTACGTAAATTAAAATTAAAGAAAAACAAAACAGGTAAAAACTACGAAATAGTAAAAGCCGCTTCTGTTTACGGCCAAGTCACTAATAGTGGCGACCCTGTTCGCGGGGCCTTAATCTATGTTTATGGTCATAAAATCGAAGCTAGCGAAGGCTATGCTTCTACCACTACTGATAGCGACGGATACTATCAAATTACTGGTTTAAAAAAGGGGACTTATCGAGTTAAAGTTTTAAGCACTGATTATGTTAGTAAAACCGTAAAAAAAGATCTAAAAAAAGGTAAACAAAAAACTATTAACTTTAAAGTCGGTTTAGCTGGTGAAATTTCTGGCCATGTTATTGACGACGCCACCAAACTTCCATTATCAGGCTACTGTGTTCGAGTTAAAGGAACTTCTCGTTATGATTGCACAGACTCTGGAGGATACTACATTATTAATGGTCTAAAAAAGGGAAGCTATGAATTATTTGTCGCCAGCGATGCCTATGAAACTCTATTTTACGAAAACAAAATAAAAGTAAAAGCCGACCAAACCACAGAAGACATTAACTTTAATTTAGAACATAAGACAAATTAACAATTAAAAAACTATGAAAAAAATTATTTTTCTAGCTCTAGTTGTTTTCTTAGTTCCTGTTCTTGGCCAAGCTGCCTGCATTCCTGCAGACATGGTCATGGACGGAGACTACGATGACTGGGCTGACTGCGAAGTCATGGCTGTTGAAACCGACAGCGAAGCTTCTAACATACAATACTGGGTAGATGCATCAAGTGAGTGGAGCACTACTGATCCAGGTTACGACACTTGGACAGTAGACTATTCTGCCATGTTAGACATCAAACGATTTAAAATGACTAACGACGAAAGCTTTGTTTACTTTTACATGCGCGCTCTTTGGCCAATGATGAGCGTTATGGCTCCTGATGAAGAATGGTTTGACTCTTGGCAAGTTCTAGAATATGGAAACGTTGAGTGGGCCCATCCTGAATTAGATGCTTACGAATTTGTTCCAACTAGCTTACCAGAATTAGATGGATACATGGTCTGGTCTTTTGATGCTGATATCGATGGAACTTATGACTACTACTTTGTAGCTCACTTAACCATGCCTGAAACTTTTTCTGAAGAAATGAGCGATGTAGAATTAAAAGTTTATCAAGACGCAGATGCTAATGGATTATTCGATCCTGAAGCAGACACTGAATTAGCTGAATTAGATCCAAATGATGGAGCCACTTCTATGGATGAGGGGGTTAATCCTGGCGATCATGCCTTTGAAGTAAAACAAAACATCGAAACTTTCTACGATGTCACCGGTATTGAATATGGCGACACTGTAAAAGTTCGGATGCAAACTCATCTAGCTAGCGGAACATTTATGACTAGCGCTGAAAACACCGTCGACACCGGAGACTACACCAAAGGAAAACGATACACCTTTAACATTGCTGCTCCTTATAATTTAGATAAAAAATACAACAGAGATTATCTAAATAAAAAAGGATTAAAACGATCTAAAGTAAAAGTTACTTGGGATGATGAAGGCACTACTGATAAAACTAGAATCAGAGTCTATAAATACAACAATAAAACCAAAAAATACGTATTCTATAGATTAATTAAAGGAATTGACGGGGAAAAGAAAATTATCATGAACTTACCTCGTGATAAAAAATACCGAATCAAAGTACGTTCTGTTGACCGCAATGGAGAATTAATGCTTTCCGACTGGTCAGCTTATAAAAAATTCAACACAAACTAGACATTCTAACAAAAAAAGTCCTCGATTTTAATCGGGGGCTTTTTTATGATATAATATATTTATGAATAATAAAAATATGTCCCGATTGCAAAGCAATCGAGGATCCTCGATTTTTTCTCTGAAAAAATCGGGAAAAAAAATAATATTATTACTAATTTTAAGTTTTTTAATTTCTAGCCCTGCTCTGGCTATTAACCTAGACAATTGGCAAGAAGTCTTTTCTGGTTATGGTTATACCAAAATAGATAAAAGAGGAATCACTTTAGAACCAATGACTAGCACAGACCCAGACGAAACTCATGCTGCTTTAGTTACTGGACCGGAAAAACAAACTCCTATTAATTATAGAATTAGAATAAAAACCAAAAAGCAACTTCGCCAAAATTCTGAGCCAAATCCCTGGGAAGTCGGCTGGGTTGTTTGGAATTACACAGACAACGACCACTTTTATTATTTTATTCCTAAACCAAATGGCTGGGAACTAGGTAAACGCGACCCAGATTACGAAGGCGGGCAAAGATTTTTAGCCACTGGTAGCGACATTTTATTTCCAATTCACAAAAAATACGTCTTT
>CAZNEH010000038.1:0-7271 GCA_964572175.1 uncultured Gammaproteobacteria bacterium | reverse complement strand
TAGCTGGGTTAATATTAACTTCTAAATTTATTTTAACTAATTTTATCTCGGTTGGGTCCGCCGGATAGCTTAAAGCCACTGTATCACCGTCATAATAAGTAAAAATAACATTAACTCCATTTTGCACTGCTTCGGAAATTGTAGAAACCGTTTCCGCATCAGAATAGGCTAGGGGGTCTCCAGAAGGCTCAATTACCCCTTTTTTTAAATTAGTTCCATCTAAATAATAATGAATTCTTTCTGTTAAAGCATCCGCATCTACATCACTATAAAAAATAAATTCTTGCTCAGTCGCTGTTTCAATCGGGTACCCTCCAGTGTCTGCGTCTGCGGCTTCTCTAATCTCTAAAACTAAAGTCTCCACCCCATCTCTAGCCGAGGCAATAGCATCATTTTGCTCAGAAACAAAAGTTTGAAAATTATAACTTTCAATTAAAAAAGAATACATTCCTCCCATTATTAAAACCATTATCCCTAGAACTACAGTTATCTCAATTAAGGTAAACCCTTTGTTCTGTTTGTGCATTTATATTAATTTCCATATTAATTGTTGTGTATCCAGCCTTAGAAACCTCCAAAGTATAAGTTTCAAAATCTAAAGGAGTAAAAAAAGCTTGTCCATCACTGTCATTAACTTGCGTCTCATCATAACTTAAATCTGCCTTGTACAATCTAACACTAGCGTCAGCAATTCTATTACTAGAGCCATCTTCTACTGTAATTAGCAAAGTATTACTGGCATGAGGGGCTAGCTCGATAATTAACGAATCATTAGCTGCTCCACTTAAAACATGGGGCAAATCAACATTATAACCTGCTAAATCATAACCAGTTACCGCCTCATCAAACTCTATACTATAAGTATCTGGCTCTAAATCAACTAAGGTAACTAATCCACTAGCATCAGTAGTCTGAGCCTGTTCATATTCTAAAATATCTGCCCCCCCACCATCTGTGCCAATAATTTTTTCACCCTTTAAAGTAAATGGAAAAGCAACCGCCGGATCTTCAGTTCCAAAAAGTTTAGCTTGAATACTTAAATCTGCTAATAAATCTATAAAAAATGTTTTATTAGTTACTTCGCCAACTCCCACACTTAAATGAGCTGGATTAGGATTTGGGTTATTAACTGGGTCCACAGAATAAGTTTGCGCGTCAGAATACCCAGCTTTAGTGATTAAAACCTCATAACTTTGAGTCCCTATATCAACTCCTGGTAAAATATAAACCCCGTCGGCATTTGTTGCTGAGCTAATATTAACTACCGGGGTCACCTCATTATTAACCACTTGAACAGTCGCCCCATTAATAGGGGACAAAGCGCTGTCATAAACCTCCACCCAAAGAGTTCCGCCCCCAGCTAAAGTTTCTATATCTCTAGGAACAACATCCGTGACTAAAACTATTGGATTAACGTCTAATTGGCTTTCCCAGCTAACCTGCACGCGAACTTTTTTATAATCTACATTCACTAAATCAGTCGGGGCCACATCATCATAATCATCATCAACATAATGAATATCTGTCTCCACTGTATAGCTAATATTATTCAAAACAGTAATCTCACTTTGGGCAATATCTCCAGATGGCACTCCGCCAACTGTTCCCACATTATCATAAGGTAAATTTCTAACAATTTCCATTCTTTCTTCCGCAATCACTCTAGCTCCAACTCTAGCCTTGTTTTCGTTTACCACTTTAATCCCAATCGTAAACAAACTATATAAAGAAGTAGTAATCAATCCAAAAATTGCTACCGCTACCACTGTTTCCATTAATGAAAAGCCTTTTTCCTCCTTAAACATATTAAATTTGATTTACTAATCCATAAATCGGCCAAACAATAGCCACTGCTAAAACTCCAACTCCAGCTCCAATAATAAGCATCATCACTGGCTCGATAATCACAGTTAAGTTAGCCATTGTACTATCTACTTCTTCTTCATAAAACTCGGCAATCTCGTTAGAAATATCGTCTAAAGTACCACTTTCTTCACCAACTTTAATCATTTGCCCCACAACTGGCGGAAACAAATCTGGCCGCTCCATAAATACACTAGAAATGCTTTCACCTTTTTGTAAGCGAACAGAAGAAGCCTTTAAATGTTCTCTGTAAATTCGATTACCTAAAATATTAGCAATCATTTCAAAACTTTTCACAATAGAAATATCTGTACTTAAAAGAGAGTTTAAAACTCGAGACATGTTAGCCATATTAATCTTTTTGATAATTGGCGCAATAATTGGCGTAACTAATAACAATTTATGCCAAATCTTTTTTCCTTTTTCATTAGAAATAAAAGCTGTAAAAGCAATAGCCGCAGCAATTGCTAAAACCCCTGATAAAATCCCGTTATTCATCAAAAAATTACTAATTGCTAAAACAATTCTAGTTGGCAAGGGTAGGGCATACTCAGTTCCTTCATACAAAGTTAAAATCTTTGGTACTACCATTATCATCATAGCTGTACCAATCCCAACCATAGCCACAAAAATAATTACTGGATAAGTCAACGCATTTCTAATTTTTAAATACAAGCTATGGCTCTTCTTCATTTGAATAGTCAATTGCTTTAAAGTTTTATCCAACTTACCAGAAGCCTCACCAGCCTCGATCATAGACACAAATAAATCAGAAAAAACAGTTGGATGCTTTTTTAAGGCCTCAGAAAAAGTACCTCCAGCCTCAACATCTGTTTGCAACTCTAAAATAACCTTTTTAAAAGTTTTATTTTTAGTTTGCAAAGACAGAGTCTTCAAAGCATCAGCCAAAGAAAACCCAGTCCGCACCATGATTTCTAAATTTTGAGTAAAAAAGATTTTCTCTACTAACGGAATATTATGAATAAGATTTTCTATAATCTTATTTTTCTTTCTAGGTTTTTTTTCTTTTTTTTGTTTTTCCTCCATAGTTATTGTCAGCCCCCCGGCTAAAGCCGAGGGACATTAGTTAAATAATTTAATGTCCTGCCCCTTTAGGGGTAGGACTGGCTATTCCTTAGTTACTCTTAATACTTCTTCTAAAGTTGTTACTCCGCGCTTGGCTTTGATAAAACCATCTTGAGCCATATTGATCATTCCTTGTTCCATGGCCAGTTTATACATATCTTCTTTAGATTTGTTTTCTAAAATTGCTTCGGCCATTTCATCAGTCACTTCTAGCACTTCAAAAATACCCAAACGTCCTTTATATCCTTTTTGTCCGCACTTAACACATCCTTTACCGCGGAAAAAATTAATTTCTTCTACGCCCATTCCTTCTTCCAGTTCTTTTTGCTTAATCAAGAAATTAACAATATCTTCTAAATTAAATTGTTTACCTAGGTCTTCTACTTCTTTTTTAGTTAAAGTATAACTTTGAATACAATGCGGACAAATTTTTCTCACCAACCGCTGAGCAATAATCAAATTAGTCGTAGAAGCTACCAAAAAATTAGCCACGCCCATTTCAGTTAATCGAGGCAATGCTCCTGGCGCATCATTAGTATGTAGAGTAGAAAGCACTAAATGCCCAGTCATGGCTGCATGAGAAGCGATTTCCGCAGTTTCTTTATCACGAATTTCCCCAACCATGACAATATTTGGATCTTGCCGAAGAATAGACCTTAACCCAGTGGCAAAAGTATAGCCAATCTTTGGATTCACCTGGCTTTGATTCACTCGAGGCATTCGATACTCAATTGGGTCTTCTACGGTTACTATATTTACTTTAGGAGTATTTAAGCTACTTAAAACCGTGTATAAAGTAGTAGTTTTACCACTTCCAGTCGGCCCAGTTACTAAAATAATTCCATTTGGCTTAGCAATTTGTCGTTTTAACACTTCCAAAGGCTGTTCTAAAAAGCCTAAATTTTCTAAACTAACAATTTGTTTAGACTCGTCTAATAAACGCATTACAATCTTTTCTCCATCAAAAACAGGAATCACTGAAACCCGGAACGCCACTTTAGCTTCGTCTGTTTCTATTTTAAAACGTCCGTCTTGAGGTAATCTATGTTCGTCTAGTTTTAAATTAGACAGCACTTTAACCCTGGCCACTACTCCAGCCTGGGTTTCTTTAGGCAGGGTCATCACATCTCGAAGTACGCCGTCAATCCGATAGCGCACTACCAAGTCTTTTTCCTCTGGCTCAATATGAATATCAGAAGCACCTTCAAATATCGCATATTCCAAAAAAGTATCTACTATCTTTACAATAGGCAAGTCTTCAGGCTGCGCCTCTCCTTTATTAAGACCAGTTAAAGGAGCTTCCGGAGTAAACGACTTAAACTCTTCTTTAATTCCTTTGTGATACTGTTTGATTAAATTCTTAATACTTTCTGGATTAGTTAAGCTAACCTTAACTTCCATCCCAGTTTTCTTTTTAATAAAATCAATAGTCTGTAAGTCTTCTGGATCAGTAGTGGCAATACTAACTACGCCTTTTTTCTGGTCTTGATCGTAAATAACTACTTGATGAGTTTGGACAATAGATTCTGGTAATAAGTCGAACAGCTTTTTATCTAAGGTTTTAGCCTTAAAATCAACATAAGGCACTCCTAATGCCTTAGCTAAATCAGTATAAATTCCTTCTGCATTAACAATCTTCTGATTAATCAAGTGATTAACCAAAGAAATGTTTTTTCGTTTTGCTTCGCGGGTAATTTCCTGTAGCTCTTCATCAGTCAGCTTACCCCCTAAAGCTTTTTTGATTGTGTCTATGGAAAACATAAAATTATTATAACATATTTTTCAAAATAACCAAAGTGTGTTAATATATATCCATGCACAAAATCAAAGACTACCTCAAAAACCGAATCATTCAAATCAATCTAGCAGCCAGTATAATTCTAAATGCCTTGCTTTGGGCTGTCTTGTTATACAATATCAAGCCTCAAGAAACTCCTTTAATGCTTCATTACAATATTTACTTTGGCATTGATTTAATCGGCAACTGGTACCAAGTTTTATACATTCCTATTTCTGGCTTAATCATCTTCTTGATTAATTTAGCATTTTCTTTCATAATACATAACAAGGACAAGGTCCTAAGTTATTTTAGTTTAATCATTAGTTCAATCAGCCAGCTTATCTTATTAGTTGCTGGAATCCTGGTCGTTCTGCTAAATCAATACTAACCATGACATTTGCCATTGTAAAAATATTTTTTCTAAGCACCTTAGCTTTTATTATTGCCGTCAGCGCCACCCCTATCCTGACTCATTTTTTATATAAGTATAAATTAGGCAAGAGTATTCGTAGCTCTGGTAAAACTCCACTCTTTACTAAGATGCACGAAAAAAAAGCTGGTACTCCAACTTTAGGCGGCATCCTAGTCTGGGGAACTCTTTTAGTAGTTATTTCTACCTTTTATTTACTAAGCTTCTTAGACATAGAAATTTTACAAGATCTAAACTTCATGAACCGGGCTCAAACCTTATTGCCCTTAGGAGCGCTTTTAGTGGCTGCTATTGTTGGTTTGATCGACGATATTATAGACATTAAAAACCCAAAAGGCGGGGGACTAAGAATGCGCCATCGTATGTTGCTTTATGCCTTGGTGGCTGGTTTAGGTGCTTGGTGGTTTTATTTTAAACTAGACTGGGACGTTTTACATATTCCTTTTTACGGAGACCTAGCTATTGGCTGGTGGTACATTCCATTTTTCTTAATTGTTATTATTGCTACTAGTTTTTCTGTTAACGAAACCGATGGCTTAGACGGCCTCGCTGGCGGGTCCTTGCTAGCTGGGTTTACTTCTTATGGAATTATTGCCTTTGCTATGGGCCGCTACGATTTAGCTACTTTTTGCGGAGTCATTGCTGGTGCTTTACTTGCTTTTTTATGGTTCAACATCTACCCAGCTCGATTCTTTATGGGCGACACTGGGTCTATGAGCCTCGGAGTTACTCTCGGTATCATTGCCTTACTCACTAACCAGGCCCTGTTATTACCAATCATCGGCTTTATCTTTGTTTTAGAATCAGTCTCTGTAATAATCCAAATCACATCTAAAAAATTATTTAAAAAGAAAGTCTTTTTATCAGCCCCAATTCATCATCATTTCGAAGCTTCGAATTGGCCAGAGCCTAAAATCGTTATGCGGTTCTGGGTCATTTCTGCCGTGATGATGGTTATTGGCTTAACATTATTTTTATTAGACACTCAAACCCTATGACAAAAAAACAACTAAAAACTTTTTGGCTTATCGTCGGTATCTTAATGATCGTTAGCATGCTTGGCTTTACTGCCATGCCCGCGTTCTTCTAAAATGTTCAAAACAGATTTTACTAAAAACTTAAAACCTAACGAAGATGTTATTAAGCTAGTTAAACCTCGCTTAATTATTTATACTTGGAAACTACTATTAGCGACCTTTTTCCTAGTAATGGCATTTTTTCTTATGTATCCGTTATTTCAGTTAGATATTCTAGGTCTAGCTATCTTTATTGTCTTAATAATCATCTCTTTAATCTTATATCTTAAATCTTACGTCTCTTATAAGAATACAGCTCTCTTAATTACAGATACCCGGATAATTGATTTTGATCAGAAAGGATTGTTCTCCAGCGAAGTCTCTGAGATTATATTTGAAAACATAGAGGATATCAGTTATAATAAGAAAGGAGTTATGGCCACCATTTTTAACTATGGCAGCCTAGAAATCCAGACTGCGGCTCAAAAAATGCATATTGAAGTAAAGGGGATTAAAAGCCCAGATAAAATCCAAAGTTTAATTACTGACATAAAAACAGACCAAGAATAATGGCTAAAAAGAAACAAGAATTTTCTTACCGAAATTTACTTACCTCTAAATACGTATTAATAGGTGGAGGGATTATTTTGATTTTAATCTCTATATCTTTTGGTAAAGAACTTTTACGCCGCTACAAGATTAATCAAGAAATCGCTGAGCTTCAAACCGAAGTAGACACCTTAGAAGAACGAAACGCCGAGCTAGCTGAAGTTATTCAATATTTAAACTCTAGTGCTTGGCAAGAAAAAGAAGCCCGCACTAAATTAAATCTGCAAGAACCAGGGGAGACAGTTGTTATTACCCCGTATCAAAATACTAATAAACAGGCTTCTGAAACAATTATTGTTTCCCAGCCCCAACCAAAGGTTTCCAATCCTAGAAAATGGGCTAACTATTTTATTAATTAATTTTTCCCCTCCCCCTAGCCCCCTCCCCACATCCGTGCGGGAGGGGGGATGTAAAACCACCATAACACCCCCTTTCTCCACGCAGGTGGAGAGAGGGGGAAGGGGGGAGAGAGGACTGACAAACATTA
>CAZNEH010000037.1:0-7571 GCA_964572175.1 uncultured Gammaproteobacteria bacterium | reverse complement strand
ATTCTTTTTTTGTTGCCTTATGAATTTTTATCAAACTAAAAGAAGTAAACTAGCTGGCTCTGATTTTAAAGAAGTCCGTTATCAGGCTCTATTTTTTTACAAACAAATAAAACAAAAAAGCCGACGTCGTTCATATGTGCGCTCGGCTTATTTTAAAGGAGATAAAATTTTTATTGATCTTTTTTGGCAACATTTATTTCAAAAACAAAACTGGAGAGACAGAGCTAGAAGATTAAAGTTATTTCCTTGTGCCTTGGAATTAATTTCTAAATCAAGAATAGATCCTACTTCCAAAGATAATCCTAATAAGAATTCAGAGATTTTACATCGTTTTATGGGAATAACTAGAGACCAGGAAGTATTTATCGTTCAAATTAAAGAAAGTAAACAAACAGGGCGAAAATTTTTATTATCAGTTTTCCCAGAAACTAAAAAGACCTCCCGCTAAGTGTGGTATATAAACCACGGCCGAAGGTCTCTTCATTTATATGATAGCACAGTTGCAAAATTTGTCAATCTCCGCTAAAATAAGCACACTATGTTATTATTTTTACACGGCCCAGACAGCTTTCGCCTCCACCAAAGACTACAAACCCTTAAACAAGGCTTTATCACTAAATATGATAAGTCTGCTTTAAACGTAGAAATCCTTTGGGGCGACTCCATCACTGCTCAAGAACTGCGCAAGGCCGCTCTTACTTGGGGGCTTCTTCAAGAACGAAGACTAGTAATAGTTAGAGATATATTTACTCAGAAGAGCGAAACAGTCTTAGATGAATGTGCGGAAGTATTAAAAGAATTAAGCGACGACAGTATTGTAATTTTTACCGCCACTAAATTACCAAAGAAAAAAAATAATCTTCTTACTCAATTACAAAAAGCCGACAAAGTCGAAGAATTCGAAGCCTTAAAAGGAGCTCAACTCGCCAACTGGCTAAGACAAAAAATAAAAGCCCAAAATGTAATGCTTACTAGAGACGCCGGCCAGTATTTATTACAAGTTTTTGCTGACGACCTTTGGTCTTTAAATAATGCCGTTGATAAATTATCTAACTACACTGATAAAATCACCATCAAAGAAATTAAAGAAATGATTCCGGCTGCTACTGAAGAAAACATTTTTGATTTTACAGATGCCTTAAGCGCTAAAGACTCTAAACGGGCTTTAAAATTATTACATGATCAGCTTGAGCTTGGCGCCAATGAATTTTATTTACTTTCCATGTTAGCTCGCCAAATAAAAATATTATGGCAAGTAAAAGCCAGTGGAGGAAAGGGCTTAGACCTTCATCCTTTTGTCGTTCAAAAAGCCATGCCTCAAGCCGCTAAATTTTCCACCGAAAAATTACAACAACTTTACGCTAAACTTTTAGATATCGACTCTAAATTAAAATCTTCAAAAATAAAACCAGAGACCTTGTTAGATCTCTGGGTTATTGAAGCGTGTTCGTAGTATTATTTCTTCAGAATTTCGTTTAACTTTTTCATTAAGCTAGATTTTTTTCGAGCCGCAGTATTTGCTTTTAAAACTCCCTTTTTGCAAGCCTTGTCAATTGCTTTACAAGCCTCACGAACTGTTTTCTCAGCATCACTAGCCTTACCAGTAATTTCTGTTAAGCTCTTTTTAGTTAAAACTTTAACCTGTTTCTTAACCTTAGCATTCTGGATAGTTTTCTTTTTATCTTGCTTTAATTTCTTTTTAGCAGATTTCTTAATTGGCATTATATTATAATTAATTTATCAGTAGATTTAAACTACCATAACTATTTATTTTTGTAAACCCCTTAGGATAGAGGATTTGTACTTTTTTGGCTGATATCCGGCCAGTCTCTTTACATCAAAGCACTTACTTCTAAAATTAGCTTTTTGGTCATAACCTAGACAAATAATAGCTGGGCTTACCTTTTTTATTATTTTTTCTCTTTTTCTCATATCTTTTTCACCTAAATAAGCCTCATCTATATAAGAAAGGTCTTTAATCTGTTTTAGTCTAGTTTTTTCGTTTTGTTTTGGAAAATAACCCTTTTGCTTCTTAACATTCTTATCTCGAGCCACCACCACTACTAAATAATCACCTTGTTTTTTGGCGTTTTTCAAAAAATATCGATGTCCTGGATGTAGGAGATCAAAGGTTCCAAATACTAATATTTTTTTCTTTTCCATGCTTGTATTTTAGCATGAAATGTGTTATTGTGGAACTATAATTAACTATATTTTTATGCCCGGACCAGAAAATAGACCTCCTTGGATTCCAGGAAAACCTAAGCCACCAAAAGACGATCGTCCTCAACCATCAGTTGACATTGAAAGACCATCTTATAAACCGCCAGAAGATGAAGAATTAGATACTGAAACCTGGACAGATGAATTTACTGACGAAGTAGATACAGCAGTTAGCATAGAATACGACGACACCATTTAAATGATCGCATACATAAACGGAACAATTAAGCATAAAGCAGAATACCTCATCATCGAGGTAAATAATTTAGGTTATAAAGTTCTAGTGCCAGAAAATATTTTATTAAAATCAGAAGTAGGGGAAACTTTAGAATTATTTACTCACCAGCATGTTAAAGAAGACTCCTTAGATCTTTTTGGTTTTAAAGAATACGATACTTTAAGATTTTTTGAACAATTAATTTCTGTTTCTGGAATTGGTCCCAAAACTGGTTTAGCAGTTCTAGCTCAATTTAAAATAGAAGATATCAAAAAGTCTATTGCCAACAACGACCCTTCTCTTTTAACCAAGGTCACTGGCATTGGTAAGAAAACTGCCGAAAGATTAGTTTTAGAACTTAAAGGAAAAGTAGATGTTCTAGCTGGCGGTGATTACCAGTCTCAAGCTGTAGACGAAGACGCTGTAGACGCTTTAGTTTCTCTAGGCTTGTCTAAACAAGAAGCTGCTAAAGCCTTAACTGGCCTAGACCAAGACTTGTCCGTAGAAGACAAAATCAAACAAGCTTTAAAAAATATAGGAAAAGTTAAATAAATAACCGCGGGGCCCTGTACCCGCGGAATTTAAAACAAAATAATGGATGTTAAGGAAATTAAAAATAAACAAGACTGGGATCGTCTAGTGGCTAAACAAGGAGGACCTGCCTCGCCTGACGCGAGTCAAGGCGGGTCTTTTTTACAATCTTGGGACTGGGGAGAGTTTCAACATCAATATGGCCGATCTGTTCATCGTTTAGCAATTGAAGACAAAGCTTGCTTACAGCTTATTGAATATCCTTTAGCTGTGGGCAAAACTTATTTATTTTCTCCTTGTGGCCCAGAATTTAGTTCAGATGTTTACTTTAATACCTTTCATAAAGAAATAAAAAAGATCGCCGCTCGAGCTAACTCAGTTTTTTGGCGCTTTGAACCGCGGACTGAAGATTTTTCTCATTTTAAAAAAGTTAAAAACGTTCAACCTTCTCAAACCTTAATTCTAAATCTAAAAGAGAGCGAGTCTCCCGACGAGCTTTTAAATAGTTTTAAATCTAAAACTAGATACAATATTCGTTTAGCCACTAAAAAGGGCGTCACTGTAAGAGTTAGCGAAGACATGGCTGATCTAGACAAATTTTACGCCATGATCAAAAAAACTGCCTCTCGCCAAGGAATTCGCTTACATCCCAAAGATTATTACCAATTAATGCTGGCCCAAGAAAACACTAGATTATATTTAGCTGAATACGAAGGCAAAATCATTGCCGCTAACATGATTATTGCTTTTGCAAACACCATGACTTATTTACATGGCGGCTCAGACCATGAATACCGCAAAGTAATGGCTCCACATCTGTTACAATGGCAAGCTATTCAAGACGCGCAAGCTGCAGGTTTAAAATATTACGACTTTTACGGCATTGATGAAATAAAATGGCCTGGCATTACTCGTTTTAAAATGGGCTTCGGGGGCGAGATTATAAAACGACCAGGAACTTTTGAGATTCCTTTGAATAAAATTTGGTACCAAGCCTATAAAACTATTAAAAAGATAAAAAAATGAAAGTAGTTATTGCTGTGGCGGGTCGCGGCACTCGTTTTAAAGAATTAACCGACGAAATTCCTAAGGCTTTAATTCCTGTTAACGGACATCCTTATTTATATTACATTATTAAAAACTGTTTAGCCGCTGATTTTTCCGAAATAATTTTAATCACTGGCTACAAAGCTGAAAAGATCGAAGACTTTTTAAAAGAAAACAATTTTACCGACAAAGTTAAGACTGTAAACCAATTTGAAGTTTTAGGCGAAGAAAAATATGGGACTGCTTGTTTAGTCGAAGCTGCTGAAAAGGAGATTGGTCAAGAAGATTTTGTTTTGTTTTATGGCGACGGTTTATTTTCTACTCAAGACTTAAAAAATATTCAATTTCAAGACAATTATAATTATATTGCTGGCTTAAAACATGAACACCCAGAAGCTTTTGGAGTTTTACTTAAAGACGATCAAGACGTTTTACTAGATGTGGTTGAAAAACCGCAAGAATTTATTAGTGATCTAATCAGTGTCGGTCTTCACAAGTTCACTCCTGAAATATTTGCTGAAGTTAAGAAAGTAGAAAAGTCTTCTCGCGGAGAATACGAGCTTACTGATGCCGTCAGTGCCTTAGCTAAACAAAAAAAAGTAAAAGTATTTACTTTAAAAGATTATTGGATCGATCTTGGCCGCCCAGAAGACATGGAGCCAGTTATCAAGGCTATTAAAGATAATAATTTATGAAGATTGTAACTTTTGGCGGAGGGTCCAGCCAACCAGAATTAATAAAACATTTAAAAGATTACGATAACTTAGAAATTACCGCTGTTTTTTCAGTGGCTGACTCAGGAGGCTCTACCGGAGTACTGCGAGACGAGTTAGGAGTTCTTCCTCCTGGTGATCTACGCCGAGGATTAATTGCTTTGGCTACGGAAAATTTAGATTTAGCCAAAGCCATGGCTTATCGCCATCAAGAAGGGTTTTTATCCGGCCACAACTTTGGAAATCTTTTAATTTCCACCCTAGAAAAGTCCACCGGCGATTTTAACCAAGGCGTAAAAGTATTAGAACAAGTCTTAAAAACAAAAGGCCGCTGTTTACCAGTGTCTTTACAAGCAACTAATCTTAAGGCTGAGTTAGAGGATGGTCAAATCATTGAAGGCGAGACTAATATCGACATTCCTAAACATGATTCTAGTCTAAAGATAACTAAGCTTTGGCTTGAGCCAGAAGTTCAAGCTAATCCCGAAGTAATTACCGCCATTAAAGAGGCTGACTTAATAATTTATTGTCCTGGTGATCTTTATACTAGTCTTTTACCTAATTTATTGGTCACTGGAGTAAGCGAAGCTTTACAAGAATCAAAAGCCAAGAAATTATATACTTCTAATCTAACTACTAAACCAGGAGAAACTCAGAATTTTACTCTCTCAGATTATATAACTGAGATAGAGAAGTATACTGCTTGTAAAGTTGATTATGTGACAGCTAATATTCTAAAACTTCAAGCTGCTAAAGGTTATCAATTAGTTGAAACTAGTTTAGATGACTTTAAAAATCACAGCCTAGAAGTAATTAAAGGAGAATTCGCTGCCGAAGACTGCCTTTGCATGTCTGAAGAAAAATTATCTAAAGCTATTTACGACTTATGTCAAAACCTACCCTCATCCTAGACTTTGACGAAACTTTATTCGACATTCCTAACTCCAAGCGTGCTTATTACCAAGCTGTAAAGCCTTTTTTAATTAAAAAGACTAGAAAGTTTTACGATCAATGCGCCCAAGAGACTAGAGAAAAAACAAACGGAATTTATATTTACAAAAATCATATTAAAGAAGCTGTGTCTAAAGATAATTATGCAGATGCTTTAAAGGCTTATGAAAAAGTAACTAGTCAAATGAAGAAATTCTTATTTCCTGACGCCCTAGATTTTGTAAAAAAGCATTCCAAAATTTTAAATATTATTGTTTTAAGCACTGGTCTTCGTGCTTATCAAAAACAAAAAATAAAAAATTGTGGCATTGATAAATATTGTCAAAAAATAATTATCACTGAAAAATTAAAACACAAAAATGTTGTCAGTATAATCAAAAAATTCAAAGCCCCTTATCTGTTTATTGATGACAAAGGAGTTGAAATTGATGCAGTTAAAAAAGATTTTCCAGAAGTAACTTGTTATTGGATGCGCCGTCCCGGAGCACAAAAAAAATATCGAGATATGCCTTGTAAATTATTTGATCATAAAATAACTAATCTAAAAAAATTATGCCTGATTTAAAAGACTACAAAGTCGGAGATAAAAAGTATTATATTGAGCGAGAGGGAATAGAAAAAGTAACCTTAGATCATTTAATTGATGACATTGAAAAAGACCCTTCTATTCTAGATAAAAAATCTCATGGTCCAATTAATACACATTGGTTTTCTATTAAGCGAGAAGGAGGAGGATTATTATTTGGTTCTTCTAAAATTGTAATTAGGCAAAAAGATTAATGCGCGTATACTCAGTTTCAGAATTTAATCGCGAAGTAAACACTCTTCTTTCCGATATTACCATAACTCTTCAAGGAGAGGTGAGTGGATTTAATATTTCTCAAAATCGTTTTGTTTGGTTTGATCTAAAAGATGATAAAAGTAGAGTTTCTTGTTTTTTAATGGTCTTTAATTTAAAAGTAGAGCTTGAAGACGGCATGGAAATACAAGTCATTGGTTCTCCGGGGCTGTCTTTAAAGTCTGGAGGCTTTAAGTTAACCGTCAAAGACATAAAGCCAGTCGGCGAAGGCTCGCTTAAAAAACAATTTGAGCTTTTAAAAAAGAAATTACAAAAAGAAGGACTCTTTGATGCTGATAGAAAAAGGGAATTACCTCGTTTCCCACAAAAAATCGGGATCGTTACTTCTCCTGGAGCTGCTGCTTACACTGACGTCCTTAGAATTTTAAAAAACCGCTGGTCAGGTTTAGATATCACCCTCTTTCCAACCCAAGTCCAAGGCGACGCTGCTCCTGGTCACATCATTAAAGCCTTAGACCAAGCTCAACAAGACGATTTAGACGTTATTATTTTAACTCGCGGCGGAGGAAGCATAGAAGACTTGCAAGCTTTTAATAACGAAGAAGTTTGTCGAGCTGTGTTTGGTTCTAGTATTCCAGTTGTCGCTGGGATAGGTCATGAACGAGACGAAGCTTTAGTCGACTTTGTCGCTGACCAACGTGCAGCTACCCCTTCTAATGCTGCTGAGCTAGTGGTTCCTCATAAAAAAGATGTAATCTTTCAAATAGAACAATTAATTAATACTCAGGAAAGAAAAATAGACGAATTATTAGAAGGCAAGAAGGATCTGATTAATAATTTCTCTGGAGCTCTAGATTTATATATTGACCAGCTCAAACAAAAAATAGACCACTCTATAAATTTATTAAATTCTTATAACCCTCAGCAAGTACTTTCCCGCGGATATTCCATTACTCGTTATAAGGGCAAAGTAGTTAAAGACTCGAAAAAAGTTCCTAAAGGGTCTTTAATTACCACTCAACTAGCCAAGGGCGAACTTAAAGCTAAAACTAATTAGCATTGACAAATTAGGTTATTTATATTAAAGTAG
>CAZNEH010000036.1:0-7923 GCA_964572175.1 uncultured Gammaproteobacteria bacterium | reverse complement strand
ACCATAGAAAACGATTGTTCTTTTTCAATTAATACTATTTACTATTTAAAATTTTTAAAAATTAATAATTACGAAAAAGAGTTTATTAAATTTTGGAAAAAATATTATTTGTCTAGAAAAAAAGAAAAAGAATATCAATATTGGAATAAAATTTATGGCTTAACTCATTTTATCATTGCCGATTCTTTATTCTATGAGAAGTTAGTTAGTCCTAAAAAACATGCCTGGATATTAAATTATTTTAGAAAAAATATAGACGAAATCATTGCCAAGGCTCATACAGATATTATTGCCGAAGTCGGACTTTGTTTTTTACTAGCACAACAAAAAAATGATCCAGTAATTAAAAAAGTAAGAAGGTACTTATTAACGCAGTTTGATAAAAAAAGAGGATTCATTACCACTCATCTAGGAAAAAGAATAGATCTTTGCGAGCATACAAATATAGTTTCTTACATGACTTTAAAGGGCTTTGATGAATTACGCTCCAACCCTAATTTGAGTAATTTTTGGTTCAAAAAAGAGTTTAATAAATTTACAAAGAAATGATTTTAGAAATTAAATAATTATATTATGACTAAAGCAGCTATTAAAAAGAAATTAAAAAGAAACAAGTTTGATCGAGCCTTAAACATGCTCAAAGTTGCTGACAAGCTTAAAATCAAATATGAATTAGTCCATATTCGGCCTAAAAATAAGTTTAAAAACCAAGAAACTTTTTATTTTAAATTAAGTAAAAATAAAAAGCATTTTTATATTACTAATGGTAGCCTTCCTCGCAATATTGATAAAATAGCTGCTGCCAACGTAGGTAATAAAGTTTTTGTTAAAGATGTTTTAGACTCTAAAGGCATTAAAACACCCCAGGGAATTACTGTAATTATTTTTACTGAAGCTAAAGAAGCTTTAAAAAAGAAAAAAATAAGTTTTCCTCTAGTTTTAAAGCCTGGAGCAGCTGCTTGGGGCAGGGGAGTCTTTCCAAATTTGCAAAATATAAAAAATTTAAAAAAAGCTTTTGCCAAAGCCCAGGGCATTAAACATAAAAGAAGCACAGATCCAATAATTTTAGAAGAATATTTTTCTGGTCGAGATTACCGTTTATTAGTTTATAAAGGAAAGTTGATTTCTGCTATTGAAAGGATTCGTCCTCAGGTAGAGGGAGACGGGCACAGTACAATTAAGGAATTAATTAGTCAAGAATTTAAACACGAAGGACATTTTTCTTTTAAGATTGATTGGGAGGTAAAAAGAAATTTAAAAAAACAAAAAGTTTCTTTACGCACTGTCTTACCCGAAGGAGAGGTTGTCTTATTAAGAGAAAACGCCAATACCTCTACAGGCGGTCATTCAGTTAATTGTACTAAAAAAGTTTGCTCCCGTTTTAAAAAGATTGCTGAAGAAGCAGCTAAAGAATTTAATATTCAAATTTGTGGAGTGGATATTATTAGTCCGGACATCTCTAATCCTCGATCTGATTATAGAATTTTAGAATTAAATGAAAGACCAGCTTATTACAATGGTCATGAAAATTTAAAAAAAGGACCAAATGATCCAGTAACTGAGATTATACTTAGAGATATGTTTAAGATAAAATAATATGTGCCGGGGAGAGGACTCGAACCTCCACGCCCGAAGGCACGTGCTCCTAAGGCACGCGTGTCTACCAATTTCACCACCCCGGCAAGGTGTGGTACAATTAAACTACCTTAATATTAATCTTTTGTCAATAATATGAAAACAAAAATAGTTCTATTACTATTTATTTCTATATTTTTCTTAGGTTGTCAAAATAAAGATATTTCTACTGAGATTACCCCAGTTGAGGTTGAAGAGTCAGTTCAAAGCCAAGATGTTCTAGAAACTCTAGAAGAATCTGCTGATAATTTAGCCGCTGCCCGTGACCAAAAAAGAACCGCAGACATCGCGGCTATAAAAAATGCCTTAGAACTTTATAATGTAGAGAATGGATCTTATCCTAATACTTTAGAAGACCTAGGCATTATTTTACCAACAAACCCCACGCCCGGAGGCAAGGATTATAGTTATACCCCCATTGGCAGCTTGCCTGCTCAATTCTATGATTTATGTTTCGAGCTTGAAGAAGATAGGCCTAAATGTGTTAATCCTTGACATTAGCGAGGCATAGTTTATAATATAAATAGATTAAGGCACCCGCGGCGTTTGCTTTGCAACCGCACGGGTAAAACCTCTCTCCCCTAGACCAGGGGAGTTTTTTATAATTTAATATATATTCTTTTAACCCTCCCCCCCTCCACGCAGGTGGAGCGGGGGTCGGGGGGAGAGGAATGTAAAAACAAATGAAAAAAATCATTTTAGCCTTAATCATGTTAATGGTCGCTTGGCCAGTTCTCGCCGAAGAGTGCGAGTATGTTTGTGAGTACGTCTGCGATGGCGTCGCTAGCGGAGATTACGATTATTCTAAAAAAGTAGTCTTAAATGAAGTTTATCCTGCGCCCCTAGATGGCGAAGACGAGTTTATTGAATTAAAAAACACAGGTTCTAAAAAGATCAGCCTTAATGGCTGGTATTTAACTGATGCCTCTGGTAAAAAACATGAACTCTCTGGACAGTTAGATGACTTTTTAGTTATTTATCAGGCCGACTCAAAAATTTATCTTAATAATTCTGGCGATGAAGTAAATCTTTATCAGCCCGACGATGCTTTATTAGATAGTGCCATTTATGACAACGAAGGCGAGTCTGGTTGGAGCTATGCCAGGGAAGGCGAAGAATGGTCTTGGACCACCACATCCACACCAAATAAAAAAAACGAAATCATTCAACTTGAAGAAGAAGATGATGAAGACAGTGAATCAGAAGAAGGAGAAGAAAGTGAAGAAGATGCAGAAAATATTTCAGTTCAAAGTATTAATGAAGTTAGAGGATTAGAGAAAGGCGCAGAAGTGAGTGTAGAGGGAGTGGTTACTGCTTTACCAGATACTTTAAGCTCCCAAATCTTTTACATTGAAGACTCTACTGGAGGAATACAAATTTATTCTTCTAAAAAAACTTTTCCTGATCTAAATATCGGCGACTTAGTCCAAGTTACTGGAGAATTATCCGAGGCTTATGACGAGAAAAAAATTAATATCAAGGCCGAAGAACAAATCCAAGTTTTAGGAGAAGGAGAAGTTAGTATTGGCGAGGTGCAGACTTTAGGTGAGGAACTAGAAGGCCAGTTAGTTTCTACCTCTAGCCAAGTTACTGAAAAAGACGGTTCTAAATTGTATCTTACTAACGACATCATTGTTTATAAAAAATCTGCCGTAGATTTATCTTATAAAGACTTAGATGAAGGCGACGCTATTACGGTCACTGGCATAGTTGGAGAATATAAGGGCGAGTACCGCCTTATGCCTCGTTCAGCCGATGATTTAGTGGTTAACGAAAAGTACGAATCTGCCTCAGAAGAAAGTGTCTCCTTAGTTAAGGTTGCCCAAGCCGCAGAAACCAATGGCTCAGATGATTCATCTTGGTCTTTGCCCACTGACCCTCAAGAAAAGAACGTGCTTTATATTTTAATTGCCATAATAGGAGTTCTTTTCATAGCCCTAGGAGTGGTGTTTTGGAAAAGTGAGTTTCGTGCTAAAATGGAGGCATGGCTAAAAAAGAAAAAATCATCATCATCGACGGAAACGCCTTAGTTCACCGCGCTTTCCACGCTTTACCTCCAACCATGACCACTAAAGACGGTACTATGACCAATGCGGTCTATGGTTTTGTGACTATTTTATTTAGAGTTCTCAAAGATTTAAAGCCCCAATATGGGATTGTTACTTTTGACGTAGCTAAAAAAACCTTTCGTCACAAGGAATTTCCTGAATACAAGGCCAAACGCAAAAAACAGCCAGACGAGCTTTATGCTCAGTTTCCAATAGTCAAAGAAATAGTTCGAGCCTTAAATATTCCTATTTACGAGAAGGAGGGTTTTGAGGCTGATGACCTTATCGGCACTTTAACTAAAAAACTAGACAGTGGTTTAGAAAAATATATTGTCACCGGTGATATGGACACTTTGCAACTAGTCGACGACCATACTTTTATCTATACCATGAAAAAAGGAGTTAAAGATACCATGATTTACGACCGCGAGGCAGTCAAAGAACGTTTTCAAGGATTGACCGTTGACCAAATGATCGATTACAAAGCTTTACGCGGTGATCCATCTGATAACATTCCTGGGGTTCGTGGTATTGGTGAAAAAGGAGCTATAAATCTTCTTACTGAATACAAAACCTTAGACGGTATCTACGAAAATATAGATAAAATTAAAGGAGCTAATCAAAAAAAATTACAAGATTATAAAGAAGAAGCTTATCTTTCTCAAAGCCTAGCTACCATTAAGCGAGACATTAAAGTAGATGTAAAACTACCAGATTGCTTACTAGAGGATTACAAGACAGATGAGGTTTTTAAAGTTTTACAAAAATACGACTTTAAATCTTTGCTCGCTCAATTAACCAATGTTCCTCAATTAAAACCACAACAATCTTTATTTGGTGACACCGAAGAAAAGCAGGATTATTCTAAAGAAGGTTATCACTTAGTAAATGACGACAAAAAATTTAAAGATTTTTTTACTAAATTAAAAAAGCAAACTATCTTTGCTTTAGACACAGAAACTACTAGTTTAAATTTTATGACCAATGAGCTAGTAGGTTTAAGTTTTTCCTGGAAAGCTGGAGAGGCTTATTATGTTCTTCCCGAATTTTTACCAGAACTTAAAAAAATTATAGAAGATCCAAAGATTAATAAAATAGGTCAAAATATTAAATTCGATTATCACTCTATCGCTAATTCTGGGGTTAATCTTCAAGGAATTTCCTTTGATACCATGATCGCTTCTTATTTATTAAACCCAGGAACTAGGCAGCACAGTTTAGACAAGCTTGCTTTCTCTGAATTGGGTCATCAAATGATGAGCTTTGAAGATCTTTGTGGCAAAGGTAAGTCTCAAATCCCAATTACCGAAGTTCCTATCGATAAGCTTTCTTACTACGCCTGTGAAGACGCCGACATTACCTGGCAGCTTTATGAAAAGTTATTAGAGCAAATAAAAAAAGCTAATTCTTTAGACGAAGTTTTAAACAATATCGAAGTTCCTTTAATTGATGTTTTAGGAACCATGGAGCGAAACGGTGTTTTACTTGATCAAGAATTTTTAGCTGGCATGCAGAAAGATTTGGCTAAAAAGATTTCTAGCTTAGAAAAAAAGATTTACAAACATGCTGGCCAAGAGTTTAACATCGCTTCTCCTAAACAACTCAAAGAAATTTTATTTGAAAAATTAGCCATTAGTTCTGCTAATATTAAAAAAGGCAAGACTGGATTATCTACTGCCGCAGCCGAGCTCAACAAGATGCGAGACGCTCATCCAATTATTCCTTTAATTGAAGACTATCGCGAATTAACTAAGCTCCAAAATACTTATGTCGAGGCTTTACCTAAATTAGTTAACGAAAAAACCAAGAGAATTCATACTAGTTTCAACCAAGTTATTACCGCCACTGGCCGGTTATCATCTTCTGATCCTAATTTACAAAACATTCCTATTCGTACAGACTTAGGCAAGAAAATCCGCCAAGCTTTTGTTGCTCCTAAGGGCCATGAATTAGTAGCCATTGATTATTCTCAAGTAGAGCTTCGAGTTATTGCTCATTTATCCGAAGACAAGAAAATGTTAGCTGCTTTTAATGCGGATCAAGACATTCACCAGTCTACGGCTGATGAAATGGGGGTTACTAGACGTCAGGCTAAGGCTATTAACTTTGGAGTTATCTATGGCATGGGTGTTTTTGGTCTGGCCCAAAGCGCCGATGTTTCTCGCGAAGAAGCTCGCCGATTTTTAGATGAATATTTCGCTTTATACAAAGACTTAGCTGAGTACTTAGAAGAGACTAAGGCCTTTGCTCGCAAACAAGGCTATGTTAAAACTCTTTTTGGCCGGGTTCGTCGCTTACCAGATATTCATTCTAGTATTTTCCAAGTTCGTAACGCTGCCGAACGCATGGCTATTAACATGCCCGCCCAGGGAACCGCCGCTGATTTATTAAAAATGGCCATGTTAAAAATCCAAGAAGACATCGACTCTGGCCAAATCAAAGCCAAAATGCTTTTACAGGTTCATGATGAATTAGTTTTTGAGATCAAAAAAGATTTAGTTGCCTCAGAAACCAAGAAAATCAAAAACATCATGGAAAATATTTACAAACTTAAATGCCCTCTAAAAGCCGATGTCGCCATTGGCTCCAACTGGGGCCAATTAAAAGATATTTAAAAAAAGACGACCCAACCTCCCCCAGGCTGGGTCTTTTCGATTTGAGCTACCTTCCTTGACTAGTCTCCTCGGCCTACCCCCAGCTCGAAGCTGCGGTAGGCTGCGGCTCTTCCTTGGTCCGGGAGAGGCGGGGTCCGGAGGGCGTAGCGGATCATCCGCAGAGGGCTCATGGTCCAGCCCGTCAGATCGCGCAGGGGCCAGAGGTTCTCGAACTGCAGCTCCACTCCCTTGACGTCCGGGGTGTCGCTGTCCGGGAAGATGACCTGGACCAGGCGCCGCAGGTAGAAGCGGTCGCACTTTTCGCCGAACACGGTCACCGGCTCGGTCTGGTCGCCGATCTTGCGAGCTACGAACCCGAGCATCTCGTGGGTGCGCAGGTCACCGGTGGCGCTCTCGACATGCGTGTCCTCGGGAAGGTTGCGGCCCTGGAGCCACTTCCGCATGCTCTGGACGCTGTCGTAGCCAGCGAACAAGTACACCCGGATGGGACCCTGGTGAGAATGGCTCTGGATGTGGCACAGGACATGGCTCATCAGCACTCCCTCCCTCTGGGGCAGGCAGTGGTGGGCGAGCACGATCACGTGCAGGGTGCGGGTACGGTTCATGATCTCTTCTCCTTGCATGAATTCTTATATAACTTATATTAAAAATCTTTTAAAGTCAACTTTAAATAAAAAAAAGCGACCCAGTCCCCCCGACTAGGTCTTATTGTCTCTCGATCACGCCTACTCCACTGGGAACAGAAGCCTGGCCTGCTGTTCGGCCTTGTACAGCGCCTCGATGGAGCTCATCACATCTTCAGCGCCGATCATGTCCAGAACTGCCTCCAGCTCCTCTTCGTCGTCGATGTTCTCAGCCAGGTCCCGCAGGAAGACGTAGATCACCCTGAGGAAGACCGCTCTGGCCTCCGAGAAACTCTTCCTGGTCATCAGGGACAGGATCTCGATCAGGTTCTCACTGATCTCGTCGCTGGGATCGAAGCCACTGTCTTCCAGGAAGGAGCAGATCAGCGAGGTCACCTCCTGATCGATCTCTTCTTCTTCCTGAATCGCGATCATCAGCTCGTAGACATGCAGGATCTCCTGGTCCTCCAGGACTTCCCGCTTTTCTTCTTCGATCCCCACCTGTTCCAGAGAGAGGAGCAGGTTGTTGATCGACTTCGTACCGAATGCTCTGACTACACCCAACATGGGTATATCCTCCTTCGCATGTGTTCTTATTCATTATATCATTTTTATCCTAAATAAAAAAATCTCTCAATTAAGAGAGAAAAAAAGGTGTGGGGCGACGGTCCAAGCAGGTAGGTATGCCATTCCCCAAAGCTCGAGCGGCCTTATGTGTCCCGCTGTAGCGGACCGTCACCCCGGCTCCCATCGTAGGAGCCTGTAGCACGCCTCCTCGCGCGCTGTTTACCTATATAAAATATCATCATTTGCTAAATTTGTAAATAAATATTTTTTTTACCCACTGGTACTGAGCCCGGCGGGTAAAAGTTATAAAAGGCATACTAAGATTCATCTTTTAGCCGTGGGGCTCTGCACCCACGGCTCATAAAAATTTCCATATAAATAAAAAATCCCCCGCCAGGTTGAAGCTTATAAACTTCGGCCGAGGATTGAATATTA
>CAZNEH010000035.1:0-8018 GCA_964572175.1 uncultured Gammaproteobacteria bacterium | reverse complement strand
CTAAAAAATATGCTATAATTATTATATAAATTAACATATTTTTTATGGCTAAACCTGAAGGTAAGGTAACATTGAAAATACCTCGCCAGTTATACGACAATTTACAAGGAGTGATCAAAGATTCTGGGTTTAACTCAGTAACTGATTTTGCGGTTTATTGCTTACGAGATATTGTTTACACCACTAAACAATCTAAAGAAAAAAAACTTACTAATAAAGAAATGGATAGCGTCCGCGAGCGACTTAAAAGCCTCGGTTATCTAGAATAAAATAAACTATGTGTGCTGACGAAAAAAACCAAAACAAAAAAATAGAAGCCCTAAAACAAGAATTTGTCTCCATCATTTCTCACCAAATGAGAACTCCTTTGGCCGCTACTAAGTGGAATCTCGAATCATTAATCGAGAATAAAAAGGGAAACGAGCTTAACGATTGGCAAACATCAAAGCTGCGCGAAGCTTATCAATCCAACGAACGAATGATCAACTTAGTTGAAGACATTATGAATTTGTCGCAAATAGACAAGGGTCATGTTCAGTTAAATTTAGACAAAGTAGACATGAGTATTTTGTGCCGAGAAGTAGCTCAGCAAAATGCTATTTTTGCTAAAGCCAATAACGTAGAAATTAAAGTAGAAATTGACGAAAAAACTCCGCCTATTAAAGCTGATCGCAATAAATTAATGCAAGTTATTGATAATTTAGTTAATAACGCCATTAAGTACACTCAAGGCAAAGGAGTGGTTACTATTTCTAGCGAGTCGCACAATGGCCAAGTTACTTTTGCGGTCACTGACCAAGGCATTGGTATTCCTAAAGACCAGTACGATAGAATTTTTGAGAAATTTTTTAGAGCTAAAAACGCCGTTTCTAACCAAGCCGATGGCTCTGGCTTAGGACTATACGTAGTTCAAAAATTAATCGAGTCTCATCAAGGTAAGATTTGGTTTGAGTCAGAAGTCGACCAAGGAACTACTTTCTACTTTAGTCTACCAAAATATAGTTAATTTTTAATTAAACCTTCCCCCTCTCCAGACGTGGAGAGGGGGAGCGAGGGGGAGAGGAAAAAATATGGAAAAAAGTAATAAAAAAATATTAATCGTCGAAGATGATACATTTTTAGTTAAAATGTATTTAGAGCGTTTACAAGATGATGGCTATCAAGTAGCTGTAGCTTCTAACGGAGAAGAGGGCTTACAAAAAGCTGAGTTTGATAAGCCAGATCTAATTTTACTAGACATGATTTTACCCAAGATGAACGGTTTTGACTTTTTAAAAGAAATTAAAAGCAAGTCAGAATTAAAAGATATTCCAGTCGTAATTCTTTCTAATCTAGGTCAAGATCAAGACGTGAAATTAGGCAAAGAACTAGGCGCCGTTGATTATTTAGTTAAAACTCAATACCCATTAACTGGAGTTATCACTAAAATAGAAAAATATTTAAAATAAAATGCCTTTAAATCCGGAAAAAATAAAAAAAATTATTCAAGATACTGGAGTTGTTTCTGAAAAAGATTTAGACAAAGCCTTAGAAGAGACTAAAGAAAAAAAGTTATCCTTTGAAGATGTTTTAATTTCTAAGGATTTAATTCCCGATCAAAACTTAGGTCAACTCATTGCCGAGTCTCACAAGTGGCAGTTTATTAATCTACGTAATTTAACTATTGCCAGAGAAGCCTTAGAAATAGTGCCTGAACTAATGGCTAAAAAACAAGGAGTTATTGCTTTTGCTAGTGACCAAGGAGTTGTTAAGTTAGCCATGAATGATCCTGAGAATTTAGAAATTATTCATTTAATTAGTAAAAAAACAGGCCATCAAGTAGAAGCTTATTATGCTACCTCTAGAGATTTAAAAGAGGCCTTAACTAATTACCGCAAAGGCCTAAAGAAGGAGTACGAGTCATTGATTCATGAACAAGTTGCTAAAGCTAAAGAAAAAAAAGCTGCCGATGTACCGATTATTAAAATAGTCGACACTATTTTACAATACGCTTACGAAAACAAGGCTTCTGATATTCATATCGAGCCCATGGACAAACAAATTTCTGTCCGTTTCAGAATTGATGGAATTTTGCACGATGTTTTAATGCTGCCCAAAGACATTTTAGATCAAGTAGTTACTAGAATAAAAGTTTTGGCTAAATTGCGAACCGATGAACATCGGGCTGCCCAAGATGGAAAAATTAATACTCAAATAGATGCTGAAGCTCTAGACATTCGTGTTTCTATTATTCCAATTACGGCCGGAGAAAAAGTAGTTCTTCGTTTACTTTCTGCTAGAGCTCGCCAATTTGCCTTAGAAGACATTGGTCTAGCTCCTGATGATATTGAAAAAATTCGTAAGCAAATCAAGCGCTCTACTGGAATGATCCTTTCTACTGGGCCAACTGGTTCTGGTAAAACAACTACTCTTTATTCTTTATTAAAAATTTTAAATCGCCGCGAAGTAAATATTTCTACTATTGAAGATCCAGTAGAGTACGACATCGAAGGAGTGAATCAAATTCAAGTTAACCCTAAAACCAATTTAACTTTTGCTCAAGGGTTGCGCTCTATTGTTCGTCAAGATCCAGACATTATCATGGTTGGTGAAATTCGTGATGAAGAAACTGCTGGCATTGGCATTAACGCCGCCATGACTGGTCATTTAGTTTTAAGTACTTTACACACTAACGACGCGGCTACAACCTTACCTCGTTTATTAGATATGGAAATAGAGCCTTTCTTAGTTGCTTCCACAGTCAATCTGGTTATTGGTCAGCGCTTAGTTCGAAAAATTTGTTCTCAATGCATGGCCTCTCACGTTATTAAGGGTAAAGAACTAACCAACTTAAAAAAAGAATTACCTTTAGAAAAAATATTAGGCAAAAAAATAGATAAAGAACTTCGAGTTTTCAAAGGCCAAGGCTGTCCAGTTTGTCAAAATTCTGGTTATTCTGGCCGAGTTGGAATTTTCGAACTTTTAGAAATTAGCGAAAAGGTTAAAGAACTAATTATGGCCCAGGCTAATGCTGATAAAATTAAAGAAGCGGCCGTTAAAGAAGGAATGAAGACCATGATGGAAGACGGAATTCAAAAAGTTTTACAAGGTCAAACAACTTTTGAAGAAATTTTAAGAGTAACCTATGCCTAAATATTATTTTACTGCCATTAATCAGGCTGGTATCACCTCTAAAGGGGAGCGCCAAGCTAAAAGTAAAGACGAAGTTTACCGCATTCTTTCTAATCGCGGTTATAGCGTTTTAACTATTTCTGAAATCAAAGAAAAACGAGACATTAATGCCATGGGCTGGGTTTCTCATATCGACATTATGTTGTTTACTAAAAATATGTCCACCATGCTGAAAGGTGGCCTAAACATCATGGATGCTTTAGAGATTTCCAAATCTCAAGCTAAGGGCAAATTTAAAAAAATACTTAGCGACGTTATTCAAAAGGTTTCTGCTGGTCGATCTTTAGCTGATGGCTTACGAGCTTATCAAAAACATTTTCCACCTAGCTATTTAGATATTGTCCGCACTGGAGAAATTTCTGGTAAATTAGCCGAAAACCTAGAACACCTTGGAGTTCAATTAGAAAAAGATCATTCTATGCGCCGCAAAGTTCAAACAGCCATGGTGTACCCGGCTTTTATTTTAGGAACTACTCTAGCCTTAGGGATTATTTTATCTACTTTTGTTCTACCTCGTTTAAATAGGCTTTTTAATTCCATGGACATGGATTTACCTCTGGCCACTAAAGTATTAATGTGGCTAGCTCAGACTTTTCAAGATTATGGGATCTGGATTTTTCTAGCCTTAGCTGGAATTATTATATTTGTCCGTTGGCTAACTAAATTAAAGTTTATTAAACCTTTTTATCATCGTTTAATTTTAGCTATACCTTTAGTTGGAAAATTATCTCGTCAATTTAACTTAGCTCGTTTTTCTCGCAGCCTAGGTTCACTTCTTCAAAGTGGCCTTCCAATTACCGAAGCTCTTAAAGCTGTGGTCATGGCTCTAGAAAACGTCAGATATAAAAAAGCAATCTCTGAAGTTTTAACAGACATAGAAAAGGGTAGTTCTTTAGCCAAGGCCTTAGGTAAGCATTCAAAAATATTTCCATCCATGAGCCATCGATTAATTTTGGCCGCAGAAGAATCAGGACAACTAGAAGAAACTTTATTTTATTTGGCTAATTATTATGAAGAAGAAGTTGATAATACTACTAAAAACTTATCTGTAGTTATCGAGCCAACTTTATTAATTATAATTGGAGCCGTAGTCGGATTTATTGGTCTTTCTATTGTTACTCCAATTTATCAAATCACTAGTCACTTAGGACAATAAGAATGAGGGGATTTTCCTTAATTGAATTAATCATTATCATGGCCGTGATCGTAATGATCGCGGGTTTAAGCTTTCCTTTTTATCGAAACTTTTTCCAAGGCCAACAATTACAAGCCAGCGCTGACGAGTTAGTTGGTAATTTACGTCGGGCTCAAACTAAATCCATGGCCAATGAATTTGATTCTACCTGGGGAGTAAATTTTGAGTCTGGTTATTACACTATTTATGCTACCGAGTCCAGTGACTATAATGAAGAAATAGATTATTTATCTAGTGTTTCTATTTCTGCTAGCGATATATTATTTGATCAATTAACTGGCTTGCCAGATGCTAGTCAAACTATCACTTTAACTGATTCTTCAATAAATGAAACTAAAGAAATTACTATCAACACCCAAGGGCTTATCTCTTATTGAGTTAATCCTAGCCATGGCTATTTTCTCCATAATCTCTGGAGCGATTATTTCTTTAGTTTTGGGTTCATATAGCGCTAACCTACAAAGCTCTAAATTAACCAGAGCTACTTATTATATTCAGGGCACTGAAGAAGCTTTACGTTCTCTAGGAAGTTCTAGTTGGAATAGCTTACCTAGCGGAGAGTATGGATTATCAGAAGATGGCGACCAGTGGGAGTTAAGCGAAGACCCAGATGTGATCAACGATCAATTTACCAGAACTATTACTATAGAAGACACTGATAATATACATGAACGAAAAATCACTACTAATATAGCTTGGGATATTTGGGAGGGCCGCAGCGTTGATACTAGCTCAGAAATTTATTTAGCTAATTACATAGGCTCAGAACTGGAAGAAACCGACTGGTCTGATCCAGGAGACTACGACACTGACGATGGCCATGTCGACACTTCTACCAGCGGCCAAGTTAGTCTTGATTCTACCTCTACCGGCTTAACCATGGAAGTGGGAGAATTAGAGTTAGACCCAGACGAAACAATTACTATGGAATCCTTAACTACTTCTGCAGATAGTAGTTCTTGGACTAGCGTAAGTTTTAATAATTCTGATTTTACTGATCCGATCGTAGTCTGCTCTCAAACCGAAGTTAATAATTCTTTACCGGCTAGCATTCGTTTGCAAAATATTTCTAGTACTGGCTTTGAAGTAATTCTTCAATCTCCAGGTGGCTCATTACTGGCTAGTGAAGACATAGCTTGTTTAGCAGTTGAACGAGGATCTTGGCACATCGACGGTTACTGGGTCGAAGCTGATTCTCTAACCTCGTCTACAGTTTCGGCTGCTCCGAGTATCGGCGGCACCTGGGCTGGAGATAATGTGAATTTTACCGCCAACTTTTCTCGTATTCCCATAGTTTTACACCAAGTTCAAACTTATAATGATTCTACTTGGATTAGCTCTTGGGTCAGTCGTCAGGGAAACCCATCTTTGAGTCCAAACGTCACTGGTTTTCAAACTAGTTTAAACGGAGCTCAGGCCACCACCATCCATGATCCAGAAGATATTGGTTGGATAGCTTTACAACGTGATTTTGAAGTAACTATCAATGACATAGATGTAGAAGTGCAGCTCCAAGAAAATTCTGTTACTGGCCACGACGACGGTTGTGATATTTTTTCTTATAACCAAGTAGACTCTAGTCAAGCCTTTACTATTGTTAGTCAGCAAGATATGGGTGGTGGAGATGGGGGTTGGTCTGTAATTTGTGAGCAAAATGATGATAGTGTCGGAGTGCATATCGACGAAGACCAACAATTTGATTCTGAAAGAAATCATTTACATGAAAGTATTGGTTTTGTTTCTTTTTCTGAAACTACTCAAGACACTTTTGACGAAGGATGGACTACTATTAACTTAGAAGAGTCCTACACTTCACCTGTTATCATTGCCACTCTTTATAATAATTATAATATCACCCCTTTAGTTGCTCGCTTAAATAACATTTCTAGTAATTCTTTTGATATAACTCTGCAAAGAGGAGATAGTTCTACGGGTCACACCGAAGACCTTCACTACATGGTTATTGAAGAAGGGGACTGGAGCATAGGAAGCTTGCAAATAGAGGCCCATAAAGACGTTTCTAGCTTAGTTGGTTCTCAGACCGGAGGATGGGTTGGTGATGACTTAGATTATAATTTATCTTATTCAGACTTTCCTATATTATTACATCAGGTCCAAACTTATAATGATTCAGACTGGATTACCTCTTGGACCAGTTACCCCTCTAATCCATTTGGTCCAGTTAGTAGATTTAAGGCTCAGCTTGGTTTAAATGGGGCTCAGGTTACCACAACTCATGATCCAGAAACTATTGGCTGGGTCGTGGTCGAAACCGGAGACGACACAGTTGAGAGTACAGATTTTCATAGCGAAAAGTCCGCCACCGAAGTAGAAGGATACGGAACTTGTTATAGCCAGTATTATGGAGCAGTGTATTCAAACCCAATAGTTTTAGCCTCTCAACAAGAAATGGATGGAGGAGACGGTTCTTGGGCTAGGGGTTGTGAGGTAACCTCTACTTATGCTGGGTTTTATGCTGAAGAAGATTTAGAAACAGACTTTGAGCAATCTCATGCTACGGAAATTTTAGGCTTTTTAGCCTTTGATCAACCCCTTAGCATGAACAGTGTTATTTATTATTCTGATGGCTACCTAGAGTCTAACACTTTTGGTCCTTACGATAATTTTAATTTAATTCAATGGACCGAAGACGTGCCCGTAGCCTGCTCTGACTGCGCAGTTAAAGTTCAAGTAAAAACCTCTCCTGATGGAATTACTTGGTCCAGTGAATGGTCTGGTCCAGATGGAGAAGACGATGGCGATGAAGACGATTATTATGAACTTAGCGATGGAGAATTAATTCACTCAGATCATATTCAAGATCAATATATTAGATATCGGGCTACTTTATTAAGTGACACCACAGACACTCCTATCTTAGAAGACATAACTATCAATTATTATGAATACTAAAGGCATTACCTTAGTCGAAGTTTTATTATATTTAGCTATTTTTAGTATTCTAATAGTTGCTCTGATTAGTTTTAGTACTCGTATTAGTTTGTCTCAAGTTAAAACCCAGAGCCTAGAAGAAATTCAACAAGAATCTCGTTATGTTATGGAGCGCTTAACCATAGACTCTCATAATAACATCGACCTTGATTCCACTTATGAGCTTGTTGATGGTATTGTCTATCGCGACAGCATCGCCTTAACTAGCGACCAAGTTAATATTACCGACTTTACTATTACTCATATGACAGACCAGGCTATTTATCCAAGTCTAAAAGTAGACCTAACTATTCAAGATGCTAGCTATGGTCAGCGCAAAGAATACAACAACGAATTAAGCTTATCAACTGTTTTAACTTTAAGACAATGAGAAATCAATCCGGATATGTCGCTTTATTATCTGTTATCATCATGCTAGTTTTTGGCACTACTATTGCTATTAGTGTTGGCTTAAATGGAATAAACGAGCTAACTCTAGGCTTTACTAATCAACAAAGCCATAAAGCTTTTTCTTTGGCCCAAACTTGTGCCGATCAAGTATTATTAGATCTTGATGATTATATAGGAAGTACCAGTACCTTGAGTTTTGACGACGGATCTTGTACAATAACAGTTAGTAGTACCGCTAATTATGACATAGAAGTAATAGCTTTATATAAAGAAAAATATACTCGCCAAATAGACATAGTCGCCAGCACAG
>CAZNEH010000034.1:0-8422 GCA_964572175.1 uncultured Gammaproteobacteria bacterium | reverse complement strand
GACTAATCCGTCCCCTGCGCCACGCTTAAATTGTTTTTTAAACTCGGTGTGAATAGTTTTGATTTTGGATTTTGAACTTTGGATTTGATTAAATAGATCTTCGCGGATTTCCATATAAGTTTCAGGAGTAGCAAAAGCGCCAAGAGTAACAGGGTTTTTTGGATCTAAGTAAGTTCCTTTAGCAGGTTTATAAGGAGGTAAGAATTTTTTTACTTGGGCAGGCTCTGGAACATCAACTGGTTCATAAGTATGAGTTAAGATATAACCGTCCATGTTGACCATTACTGGCAAATTAACTTGTTCGGCAATTTTGTAAGCTTCTAAATGAAGGTCACAAGCCTCTTGATTGTCTTCAGCATAAAGCATGATCCAGCCAGCGTCGCGGATAGTAATAGAATCTTGTTGGTCGTTCCAAATATTAATAGGCGCAGAAACAGCCCGGTTAGCTACAGTCATAACCAAGGGTAAGCGCATTCCAGCGATATTAAATATTACCTCGGTCATTAATAGTAAACCTTGAGAAGAGGTAGCGGTATAAGCGCGGACTCCTCTAGCCACAGCGCCTTCAACAATAGAAGCAGCAGCAAATTCTGATTCAGCTAATAAGTATTTAAAATTAGCACCTTCAGCATGATAGTCGGCTAGTTTTTCTACAATATGAGTCTGAGGAGTAATTGGATAAGCGGAAACTACCTTGGGACTAATATTTTTAATGATTTCGGCTACTGCATGTGAACCTTCAACTATTTTTTTCATTTTATTTTATATTCCTCTCCCCCTAACCCCCTCTCCACATTCTTGGAGAGGGGGAACAGAGGATTATTTATTCGTTTATTTCTCTTCTAGCTCCATTTTAATACACTTAACTGGGCATTCATGAGCACAAATTCCGCAGCCTTTGCAATATTCTAAATTAGCATCGTATTTGCCGTCTTTTTGCTTAGAGCAAACTCCTTCTGGACAAACCTGGTCGCAAGTACCGCAAGCAATGCACTTGGAATGATCAAAGACTGGCTTGTAAGTTTTCCAGGACCCGGTTTTGTTGGCGGTAGAGCTTCCTGGTTTGGCAGTAATATCTATTGGCATAGGACTTTATATTTTTTACGATCGTCTTTGGTAATAGAGCAAATTTGAGGGGTAATCTGACATAGTTTTTGGCCTGGCTTAGCAAAGCAATAAGCAGTATTAGCAGCTTTAACATTAATTTTAGCTAATTCAGGGGAGAACTCTTGGCAAAAGGCTTTACGGATAGATTCGAATTTTAAAATTTCAGTAGCTCCACCAAAAGCACCGATCATAGCGGTATTAAAAATTGGCTTTTTCATTGCTTCTAGGGCAATTTTTGTAGCGGGCACAGTAAGAATCCGGTAATTAGAAGGTAGACCTAGTTCTTTTAGGCTTTTTTCAGAGTTTACAATAATAGTCGTGTCTTTATGAGCTCCTTGCAATACGTCCACAGCTCCAATGAGGGTTGGATCTTGGATAAGGATCACTTCTGGATGATAAACATGTTCGCGTAAACGAATTTGTTTTTTAGAGATACGGACAAAGGCCTGAACTGGGGCTCCACGGCGCTCTACTCCAAAATGAGGAAAGGCTTGAGCCTGGTAACCTTCGGCAAAAGCAGCAATCGCTAATAAGTATGCCGCAGTTACTGATCCTTGGCCTCCACGGCCGTGTATTCTTATTTCTAACATGGTGCTATTATAACATATTTTAAAACCCTTGACAAAAGGACCTCTTCCTGTTAAAGTCGGCAAGCCAAAACTCGGCATTTCTCATACTGGAGTACAAGATGAAGCTGAACCTGCGTATCCCTCTCTCCCTGCTGACCGCTGGCCTGTTCGTGACCCTAGCAGTGGCCACGGATGGCGGCGCCTACAAGCCTGACACCGACGGTGGTGGGTGGACTGACTCGGAGTGTGAGAGCCTGCTGAGCGGGTTCTTCGAGGGGCACAACTACCCCGTCTACACCGACGACTGCTCTGGCCACATGGAGCTCTACCTGGCCTGCGGGGAACCCAAGTCCGACGGCATCCTACCCTGTGCCCTGGGCGGAGATGCGGACGGAGCGGCCGACCCAGAACTTCTGGCCATCTGCTTCCAGGACGGCACCTCAAGCCCGGACTGCTGGTCCATGTCCGAGCTCCTGAGCGGTTACCGACCGATGTACTGCGAGCCAGACGCCTTCGACGACTTCGACTGTACCATGTACTCGTCGACCACCTTGTCAACGGTCCTAGCCACGGTGGAGCTCAAGGCTTCGGCCTTCAACGACGACGAAATAGATGTTTACATCGTGCCGGAAAGCGCGATCTACACCCCAACCTATGGCTCTGGCTGTCTGACCCTCAGCTACGACCAGCCGATCACCTTCTACCGCCAGGACAGTTCGCACGACGGCTATGGTCTTCTGACCACGGCCGAGTCGATCTGGAGCTCGCTGGATGACTGCGAAGAGGAGATCGAAGATCCTGGAGACACGGGTGACACTGGCCTGAACGAAGAAGAACAGACTGAGTCTGAGGCCAAGGCGGACCTGGCCAATATCATGGGCAAATACCAGGGCCTCCGTGACCAAGAGACCGAAGTCCGCAAGATCAGCTACCTGGAGCTACTCCAAGAGACCTTCGAGAGCTGGAACTGGGTCCTGCCCGAGGAGGATCGCGTCAAGCGCTTTCACCAGGCTCGGATCCTACTCAAGCTGATGACAAAGGACGAATCCTTCGCTCAGGAGATCGAGGACCTGGTCAACTCCTACCTCGACGGCGAGATCGAGGCCGAGATCTTCATCCGGCGCCTCCTGCGCAAGCTGTGGAAGCAGCGACCCGAAGCACGTGAAGATAAGAACTAGAAAAGCCACGCCCGAAGGCGCAGCTGACTAGTTCGACCCCGTGGATCCGATCCTAGATCGGTGAAGCGGGTGTTTTTTTATTTTAAGCTCAAAGCTTTTTTAAGCTCGTCTTGGTTGAAGCCGACAATTACTGCATCGTCGACAGTAATTACGGGCACACCCATTTGTCCAGTTTTTTTTACCATTTCCTCGGCTGCCTTTTGATCTTCAGCAACATTGATGTTTTCAAATTCTACTTTATTTTCTTTTAAGAAGTTCTTGACCATGGTGCAATAAGGACAAGTTGGAGTGGAATATACTTTTACAATCATAGTTTTTTGTATGGCGAGATTACGTAATCTCGCTTTCAATTAATTAGTTAAACTTAGTAAGTGGTCTAGGATTTTAGTCCAGGCTTCTTCAGAAACAGTGCCTTGGATTTTATAGCCGTTGACAAAAAAACTAGGGGTGCCAACTACGCCAGCATATTGGCCGTCTTGAAAATCTTTTTCTACTTCCCATTTATGTTTCTCGGTAGATAAACAATCTTGAAAACCAATCATGTTCATTCCTAAATCACTGGCCCAAAGCTTGATATTGTCTTCACTGATATTGGCTTGATTACCATACATTTTGTCGTGAAGCTCCCAAAACTTTCCTTGATCATCGGCGCACTCCCCGGCCATAGCAGGGACAGTAGCTGGATATTCAAAGTCGCGGAAAACAAACTTAACTCTGTCTTTGTATTTTTCAATAATCTTTTTATAAATAGGAAATTCTTGTTGACAATAGGGGCATTCGAAACTCTCGAAAGATATCACTGTTACTTTAGCATCTTCAGGCCCTAAATAAGGATCGTCGTCGGCAGTAGGAATAATAATATACTGACCATTAATATTGACTACCCCGGTTAACTCTGTTTCTTGTTCTAGTTCAGAAAAAGAAGGAAGGCCAGATTGGATATCTTGATATTGAGTCCAAAATTGCCAACCAAAGCTAACAGTGAAAAACAATCCTAAGAGTAAAACAATAACCAAGAGAATCCCCCACCACTTTTGATGCCATTTTTTTGTTTTTGTTATTTCCTCCATTTAGATATTTAATTGTTTAAAGATAAAGATAAATTTTTCTTTAAGATCAAGCATGACTTTACGCTTTATTTCTTCGTCCATATCCCAGCACTCTTGCTTATGAGGACCAAAGACTTTTTTACGATTCTTGTAAATGAATTGCTCTTCGGTTTGATCTTCTTTTTTGTCTTCTATGAGCTCGGTCTTAATATAGTTGTACATTTTTTCTTTTAAGTCTGCTGGAAAGTGTTCGCTATCTAGAATAATGTTTTGAAAACCAGTAGCCAAGTGAACTTCTAAAGTTTTACATTCCACAAATTTATTAAAGACTTCGTCTGGTAAAGTAGAGGCCCCGTGTTGAACTGCTCCGCCTAAACCATATTCTTTTTGAGCGATTTCAGAAAGTTCTTTTAAAGTATCAAAATCTAAATTAACTTCGGCTACGCTACCATCTGGAAGAGGAACTCCACCATGAGCAGTTCCAGTTTGAACACTCATCTTGCTAATACCAGTTAACTCTTCACCCAAAGCTTCTTTGTAGCCATCCATGAAAGCTCTTAACTCTTCAGGGTTAGAATTTTTATCTCCGATTTCTCCAATTTCTCCACCAACGGAAACTTCTACTCCTTCTGGTTGGATTTCTCTAATATATTTAGTTAACTCGGCACAAACTTGGTAATTATCTTTTTGTTGCTCTTTAACAGTAGGAAGCTCTAAGACAACTAAAGTAGAAGTGTCTACATCAATATTATAAAAACCATAATTAATGGCTTCTTTAATTAATTCCTTGATCTTAGAAATTGTTTCATCTGGGTTTTGTTGATAGTCTGCGGCTTTAACTTGAAAATGATCTCCTTGAATATAAACTGGGCCTTGGTGACCAGTGTGTAAGGCAGCAGCTAGAACTACACCTGCATATTCACGTGGATCTTGAATGGTGTAACCCATTTCAGATTTAGCAATTTCAAAAATTACTTTATCACTACCTAGTTCTTGCATTGATTGAAAAATTGTTTTAGCCACATCAAAAGTAAAGCCACGGACATTGATAGCTGGGATAGTGTATCCTTTATGCCCTTCTTGGCCGATTTGATGATATAAATCTTGGATAGAAGCTGGTTTAATTCCCTTTTCTTCAGCTAGCTTTCTAATTTCTTGATAAGCCTCTTCTTTGTTTTCGCCAAAGACTAAGTCTCTAGCTAATTGTTCGTAATTGTCCATAATTTTTACTTCTTAATAATAGGAACTTCTTTAAAGGTGGCGACTTCTGGTAAGTCACCAACTAATGGTTTTAAATAATTTAAAAATTCTTCGGTCACTCCGTTGGATTGATCGTTGATAAATTCTTTAGGCATGGTCTTGGTTTTTTGTGCTACTTCAGATAATTTTACTAAATCTGGTTCCACGGCATAGCCGCCTATTCTCTTGATGCTTACAGAACCATCGATGTCGCCCTTGGCCGCATAGCGCACTGCTTCTTCACCAACCATTCGAGCTTCTTCTCTATCAATTTGGCTATAAACTTCGGGAAAAGAACGCTGAGCATAGCCCAGGGTGTCGGTGCGGACACGAAGGCTTTCATGCTTAGAATTATTTTTTACATACTCTGCTATTTTATCTCCCAAAGCACCACTTCCAGAAAGAGAAACGTTACCATGAGAATCCTTCTCCTTACTCTTAGCAATTAACTCTCCTTCAGAATTTACTATTCCTTCTGAAACAGCGACTAGGCAACGGCCGTGCTTGTCTACACATTCATCAATGTCTTTGGTAATTTTTTCTAAGGTCAGCGGTGTTTCTGGTAAATAAATTAAATGGGCTCCACCTAAAGCTGCGGCGGCAGTAAGCCATCCAGCATGGCGGCCCATAGTAATGTCTATTTTAACTCCCGGCAGGGCCTTATTGTCTAAGTCATTTCCCATAAAGCACTGAGCAATGTATTTAGCCGCACTTGGATAGCCTGGGCAATGATCAGTGACCTCTAAATCGTTGTCGATGGTTTTAGGAATATGAAAAACGCGTAGTTCGTAATTATTTTTGCGGGCGATCTCGTTAACCAGGTGACAAGTTTCAGCAGTGTCGTTTCCGCCAATATAAAACCAATATTTAACGTTGTATTTTTCAAAAACTTCAAATACTTTTTGGCAGTCTGCCTCATCTGGTTTGTGGCGGCAAGTTCCTAAAGCACTAGCTGGAGTGCTAGCTATTTTTTCCAGGGTTTCTTCGGACTCTTGTTTTAAATCAATAAAATCCTCGTTTAAAATACCAAGGATTCCGTGCTTCATTCCATATATTCCAGTAATCTCTGGATGTTTTAACGCCTCCTTAACTGCGCCGATCAAACTTTGATTGATCACTGCAGTTGGCCCTCCTGATTGGCCGATAACCATGTTGCCTTTTATAAGTGACATAAATTCACAGTTATTTATTAGGTGCCAATATTATAACATTTTATTTGCGAACCGTCACTTTCACATTTTATAGTTCCATCAAGATCGTTTCTAAGAACTGGCAGATTTAAGTTTTCTAAATTATAAAGAGTCTTAAAGTGAGGGTGAGAAAATTTATTAGCTAAACCGCATTGAATAATTATTTGACTAGGGGTAACTGCTTTAAGAAATTCTAAAGTAGAAGCAGTTTTAGAGCCATGATGCCCGGCTTTTAAAACATCTGCGGAGACATCGATCTGATTATGGATCAAGGCTTCTTCTACTTCTTCTTCAGCGTCACCAGTAAATAAAAATTTATTTTCTTGGTTAACTAGTTTTATAACCGTAGAAATATTATTTATGTTTTCTGGAATCTCGGTATTTATAAATGGATATAAAACTTCTAGTTGAATATTATTTAAATCTAGAATTTGATTATAAAAAACCTGGGTGTGAGGAATATTTTTTTGAGTAATTATTTCTTGGAATTGTTTATAATTAGGATTATCGTAGTCAGCTTCTGTGTACCAGACTTGATCGACTTGATAGCGTTTTAAAACTGGAACTAGGCCAGCGACATGATCGTCATGGGGATGAGTAAGAATTACTAACTCGATGTCGCGATCCCAAAAAGGTAAAATTTTAGATAATTCTAAAAGAATATTATCGTCTGGCCCGCCGTCTATAAGAATATCTTGGTTGTCTGGAGTGCGAATTAGAATAGCATCGCCCTGGCCCACGTCGAGATAATAAACTTCTAAGTCGTGGGGTTTTGATTCGTTAATATAAACTAAAATTAGAATTGCACAGAGAACTAGGGACGCTAAAATTATTTTTGTTATTTTTGCCATATAATTATGTTGGCCCAGTCAAATGAAGCCATGAACTGAGCCAGGTTAATAATAAAATCTATCACTATAGTTAAGCCCCAGCCCATGGCCACGGCCAAATCCATCCACAAAAAACTAACTCCCAAAATAACCAGGCCGGCACTCATGACGATGGGAATAAAAGGGACAATTAATAAATTAGCTAAAGGCGCGATGGTAGAAAAAGTGCCAAAGCTGTAAACAATTAAAGGATTAGTTAGTAAAATAGCTGATAATGAAGCTGCGAGTAGACTACGAATGCCTAGGGCTCGAGGGATGAATATTAAAATCTTTTCTATGGGCCCGGATAAATAAACTAGACCAATGGTAGCCATAAAAGAAAGCTGAAAACCCATATCATGGACCAAGATTAAAGGATTAGCCAGGATCATGAGAGTAGCCACGAGAACTAAAATATTTAAAGTGGTTTTAGGGCGGCCCACTTTTTCGGCTAGTAACACAGCCAAGGCCATGAGAGTGGCGCGGATAACTGAGGGTGAGGCTCCAGTGAAAATAACAAAAGAAATCAAGATCAAAGCCATGAAGTAAATTTTTTTAGGCCTGGGAATATACAAATGCTTTAAGCCAGCCGCAATAACAGAAGAGATAATCAAAATATGTAAACCAGAAATAACTAAAATGTGAATGGTGCCTGTGGTTTTAAAGTATTGTTGGGTAGACTCAGGTAATTCTTTTTTTAAACCTAATAATAGGCCGGCCATAAACTCTCCGGAAGGAGTAGAAAATATTTGATATAAATTTTGTTTGCATCTGGCTCTAAATTTATAAATCTTAGTTAAAAAAATACTTCCCCTGCCCTCTTCTAGTAAACTTATCCGGGGATTATAAAGAACTAATTTTTTAGTATATTTATTTTGTTCAGCAATCCCCTCTACTCTAATTAAATCTCCGTATTTATAAACAGGGTAAGGGTCGGAATAAACTAAAATATCATCTGATAAAGTATAAATTATATAATCTTCTCGCAAGTCTGGATCTTTAGTAATTATATCTTGTAAAACTAAATTTTTATTTATTAAGTTTTGATCTGGTAAAAAATAATTATAATAAAATAAGCTTAATAAAAAAATAATAATTAAAAATAAAATAAATCTAAGTTTAATGTTTTTTAGAAAACAAAAAATAATTATAAAAAAGATTACTAAAATATAAAATATATAATTATTTAATAGAGAGGCGCAAAAAACTCCTAGAATAAAT
>CAZNEH010000033.1:0-8971 GCA_964572175.1 uncultured Gammaproteobacteria bacterium | reverse complement strand
CATAGCGTTTTTGATTATTATTTTTGTATACGATCTGCGGTATCAGTTAATTTTAGATCGAGTGAGTTTACCAGCGATTGTAATCGCCTTGTTAGGTAATTTATATTTAGGTGAAATTTGGTGGAGTTTGTTGTTAGGAGCAGGAATTGGAGGAGGAATATTTTTATTACAGTTTGTTGTTTCGCGAGGAAAATGGGTTGGAGGAGGAGATATTCGGCTGGGAGTATTGATGGGCGTGTTGTTAGGTTGGGAAAAGACGCTAGTAGCTTTGTTTTTAGCTTATGTGATGGGAGCGTTGGTAGGAGTTATTTTAATAATCAAAAAGAAAAAGCAAATGGGAGAGGCTATTGCTTTTGGGACTTTTTTAGTTGTAGGAACTTTAATCGCGTTATTTTATGGGGACGTAATTATAGATTGGTATTTGAATATTATATTGTTCTAAACAATAAAAACATTAAAAAAACCTTGATTTTATTAGTTAAAAATGATGTTTTAAAATAGTGTTAAGTACACTTGACACTAAATGTATAATTGGTGTAAACTGTAGTTAATACTAAAATTATATAATATGTCATTAAATAAAGAAAAAATAAGAGAATATATAGGTGATCAAATGGCTCAGATTGATTTTCGAGCCAGAGGTTATGTTTTTGATGCGGATAATAGAAAAAAGTTGAATAGAAATATTTTTGTTCGTCTGCAATCGCATTTAGATAATTTTTTAGCTGGTCAAAAAGCTTATCGATGGATCGCGTTAACTGGTCTTCGAGGTGCTGGTAAAACTACGGTTATGTACCAGCTTTATAATGAAAATAAAAAAATAGATGCTTATTTTTTAGCCCTACCCGTGGATGAAGTTGTTGAGACATTAGGTAGTAATATAAATGAAATTTTAGGTGTTTTTGAAGAAATTATAGGGAGGCCACTGGTTGACCTAGACAAGCCTTTGTTTTTATTTTTAGACGAAGTTCAATATGATAAGAAATGGGGAGTGACGTTAAAAGCACTTTATGATCGTACTGATAAAGTTTTTATTTTTTCTACTGGCTCTGCAGCGGTTTTAGTTAATACAAATTCAGACATTGCTCGTCGAGCTATTTATGAAAAAATTTATCCACTATCTTTTACTGAGTTTATTAAAATTAAACATAAAAAAACAGAAATAAAAGGATTGGCCAGGAATCTTCGAGAGATTATTTTTTATAGTAATTCAGCGGAAGATATTTTTAATAACTTATCTTTACAAGAAAAAAAGATACATAATTATTATTCAAATATAAGTAGATTAGAATTTGAGCAATATCTTAATTATGGGTCTTTACCATTTATGATCGCTCTTAATAATGAAGCGTTGATTTATGATCAAATTAATAAATCCCTAGAAAGGGTGATTAATAAAGATATTCCACAGATGCGAGCGATGACTCAGGATATAATAAGTAGAATTTCTGGTATTTTATATTCCTTAGCTGATATGGATGCAATTAATTTTACAACTTTAGCTGAAAAATTTGGTATTTCTCGACCGAAGGTTTCCGAGATATTTTCAGTATTAGAGCAAGCAGAAGTTCTACATAGGCTTTATCCTGCAGGATCTCATTTTAAACAAGTGACGCAAAAGCCATCAAAATATATTTTTTCTTCTCCTGCTTTTAGGGCTATGTATTACAAGACGATTGGCAATACTATAAATGAGCAAAATGCGCGAGGCAAACTTTTAGAAGATTTAGTGGGTATGTATTTATATAGATTATTTGATAAAAAACCAAATTTTTCTTTGACTTACGACAGTGCTAAAGGAGGGGCTGATTTTATAGTTTCTTCAGGAAAGAAAAGAATTGTTATTGAGGTGGGAATAAATAAGACAACGTATAAGCAAGTTGAAAAGACAGCAGAAAAAGTTAAGGCCGATTATAGCCTGATAATTTCTGAGAAGGCCGAAGCTTTAGAGTATAATGAGTCCTTAAAGGTAGTTAAGATACCATTGAAATATTTTATTTTAATATAATTTTATTTTCCTAGTTTTCTGTTAGTATATTTATTAGGTATATTAAAAGAAGGCTGGGAATGATTCCTAGCTCGAGAACAAAGAGGGTGTATCATGACTCAAGCTACTGGTTCGTCGTCTTCCTTCGGCGACTTTATGCACGAGGCGGAACTTGGAAGCCTAATGTTTTGTCCGACGATTACGCGTCGGGTAAGAGTCGATCGACGTCCAGGATTTCGAGGTGTATTGAAGGCCATCGGTCGGAAGCAGATAGTGGATTCTCTGGCAGTTCGCTCTGTTCCTCGTGGACAGGGTAAGGAGGCGGTTGTCGAGTTTTTTCACGTCGGTCGTCCTATTTCCAACGAAGAGCTGTCTCAGGAATATCAGAAGCATGGTCTGATTCCTGATCCCTGGGCTCAGAGCCAGGTCAACCTCGATGATCCATCTTTTGCAGATCGTTTTTCTAACGGATCTCATTGGCGGGCAAGGGATGGTCAGTGGTGCTATCTAGCTTTTACAAAAACAAGAGGGGAGCGGGTAGTAGCATTGCGTTGGAAGGGTGGTGAGTGGCCGTCTAGCTGGTGGTTCGCCGGTGTTCGGCCAGACCAGCGTTCTTTCGTAGACAAGGTGAAAGAGTGGTGGTCTAGTTTTTCTATCTTTCACAGATGATCTTTTTCCTGGGTCCTTGGTTTCGGCAGGAAACCTCGGGCCTGATTTTTTTAAAGTTTATTAACCTTAATATCGAATTCGTCATCTGAGATAGTGATTTCTAAGTAGTGGTAAAAAGAAGAAGCGTCGCCGCCTAGAATGGATTGGGGCTTGGCACCGCCGCCGCCAGTGATAGTGGTAGGGGTTTCGTCGATGTTATAAGTAAAATAAGTATGAACATGACCGCAAAAGATGTGGTCTATTTTATATTGAGAAATTATTTCTCTGAATTGTTTATTGTGTTTACGAGAAAGGGGGGTGTCGTCGTCTCCGGTGTACTCTTCTAAAGGTAGTTTAAATGGTTTATGGAAAAAGATAAAAGTATATTGCTTTTGTTGAGACGAGGCATGCCTCGTCTTTACTTTTGATAAATCTTCTTCTAGCCAGGTGAGTTGATCAGAGTCAAAGCCGACGTTGCGATTGGCATTGTCTAAGACAATAAAGTGGGCTTGCCCGTGATCAAAAGAATAATATAGCTCTTCTTGGATATATTGCTTGTAATTTGTTTCGTTGTAGTCTAAAACAGATCCTAGATCGTTGTTTCCTAGAGTAGGGTAGATTGTTAAGTCTTTAAATAGTTTATTTATTTCGGTAAATTCTTCGGCTTGGCCAGTAGGAACAAAATCACCCACATGAACGACAAATTCAGCTTGGCTTTGTTCTACTTCAGCCGCGAATTTCTCGGAAATGGTGTTTACACCCTCAGTATCGCCAACCACGATAAAAGACCAGCTATCTTCAGGAAGTTCGTCTTTAAGGTCTGAAGTGATCTCCGCGACTTGATTTTTTAGCTCAGATGATTGATAATAAGTATATAAATAGTATCCCCCTAAAGCAGCTAGGGCGAGAATCATTATGAATAAAATAGAAGCTAAACGACGCATAGAAAAATTAAAAATAGAGATTAATCACCATAGGTATTTATACCATGTTTTGGATAAACAGGAAATATCTGATGCGGCTTTAGATTCTTTAAAGCATGAATTAGCTGATTTAGAGCGTCAATTCCCAGAGTTTTTAACTTCTGACTCTCCAACACAAAGAGTAGGGGGAGAAGCCTTAAAAGGCTTTAAAAAAGTAAAGCATTTTAAGCGAATGATGTCTTTAAATGATGCTTTTTCTAAGCAAGAGGTGGAAGACTGGGAAAAACGATTGAAAAAAATAGTTCCAGAAGCAAAGTTTGATTATTATTGTGAGATTAAAATGGATGGACTGGCTATTTCGCTTTTGTATGAAGATGGAGTTTTAGTGCGAGGAGCAACTAGGGGAGACGGGAGAGTTGGCGAAGAAGTGACTCATAATGTAAAAACTATCGAGTCTGTGCCTTTAAATATTCCAGAAAAAGGGAAAGTAGAAGTAAGGGGAGAGGTTTATATTTCTAAGAAAAATTTTGAGGAGATTAATAAAGATAATCAATTTGCAAACCCACGTAATGCCGCGGCTGGAAGTATTCGACAGTTAGATCCAAAAATTGCTAAACAGAGAAAATTAGATTTTATGGCTTATGATTTGATTAATGATTTAGATTTAGAAACTCATCAGCAAAAACATGAAAAATTAGAAGATTTTGGATTTAGAAGTAATAAATTAAACGAAGGTTGTAAAAATATAGAAGAGGTTTGGAAATATTTACAAAAAATTGCTAAGAAAAAAGAAAATTTAAAATATTGGTCAGATGGAATTGTGGTAAATGTAAATAATTTAGAATTATACGAAAAGTTAGGGGTGGTGGGTAAGGCTCCTCGAGGAGCGGTGGCTTATAAGTACCCAGCAGAACAGGCAACGACCGTAGTAGAAGACATACAACTTCAAGTGGGGCGGACCGGAGCGTTAACTCCAGTGGCTCATTTAAAGCCAGTGTTGATTGCGGGAACGACCGTAGCTCGAGCAACTCTTCACAACGAAGATGAGATTAAGAGGCTTGATGTTAGGGTGGGGGATACGATTATTTTAGAAAAGGCTGGAGATATAATTCCTGATATTGTAGAAGTGATTAAAAATTTAAGACCTAAATCATCTCAGCCATATAAATTTCCTGAAAAGTGCCCAGTATGTGGATCTGAGGTGAGCAGAAGAGAGGGAGAAGTGGCGCATGTTTGTACAAATAAGCAATGCTTTGCTCAAGAAAAGCGTAAGATTTATCATTTTGTTTCTAAAAAAGCTTTTGATATTGATGGCTTGGGGCCAAAGATTATAGATCAGTTGTTAGAAGAAAAAATAATTTCTACCCCAGCAGATTTATTTAAGCTAGAGGTTGGAGATTTGCAGCCTTTAGAAAGATTTGCGGAAAAGTCAGCAGAAAATTTAATTGAGTCTATTAATAAAGCTCGAGAAATTGAATTAGCACGGCTTATTTATGCCTTAGGCATTAGACATATTGGTGAAGAAACAGCTCTGGATTTAGCTGAGCATTTTGGAAGTATAGAAAAATTAAGAGAGGCTAGTTTAGAAGAGTTGAGCGGAATTCATGAAATGGGAGAAGTAATGGCTAAAAGTATTTATGAATATTTTCAAGAAGATAATTTAGTTGATGAGCTGTTAAAATATTTGAAAATTAAAAATCCAAAAGTAAGAAGTAAGAAGTTATCTAAACAGACTTTTGTTTTAACTGGAAGTTTAGCCAAGATGACTAGAGATGAAGCTAAGAATAAAATTAGGCAGGCTGGAGGAAATATTTCTAGTTCTATTTCTAAGAAAACTGATTATTTGGTGGCTGGTGAAAAAGCTGGGTCTAAACTAGATAAAGCTAAGAAATTAGGGGTTAAAGTAGTTTCTGAGCAAGAATTATTAAGTATGTTATAATAGGTATATGAAATTAACCAGAGAACAAGTTCAAGAAATTGCCAAATTAGGCAGATTAGAACTTAAAGAGGAGGAAATAAAGAAGTTTCAAGGAGAGCTTTCTAGTATTTTGGATTATGTTGATGAATTGCAAAAAGTAGATGTAACTCATGTGGGACCAACTAATCAGGTGACTGATTTAGAAAATATTACTCGTCATGACATGATTACTGAAAAAGATAGAAGAGAAGAAATGTTGGATAGTGCGCCAGAAGTGGAGGCTAATCAAGTAAAGGTGCCAAAAGTATTATGATATTAGAATTACACGAGAAATTAAAAAATAAGGAGATCAGTGCTGTAGAGCTGACTAATAAATATTTACAACAAGCTCGGGAAAAAAATAAAGAGCTTAATTCTTTTATTAATTTTTGTGAGACTGAGGCTTTAGCTCAGGCCAGGGAAGCAGATAAGATGATCGAGCGAGGAGAGATGACACTACTGACTGGAATTCCGTATTCGCTAAAAGATAATTTTTGTACTAAAGGAATTACAACTACAGCTGGTTCTAAAATATTAGAAAATTATAAACCGCCTTATAGTGCAACAGCATATGAGAAGCTGCAAGAGGCTGGGGCAGTTTTGATTGGTAAAAATAATATGGATGAATTTGCCATGGGTGCATCTGGTGAACATTCTGCTTATGGGCCAACAAAAAATCCATTAGACATAGCTAAGGTTCCTGGGGGTTCTTCTTCTGGGGCGGCAGCGGCAGTAGCTTCTGAACAAGTTGTTTTTGCCTTAGGAACGGATACAGGTGGGTCTATTCGTCAGCCAGCAGCGTTTTGTGAGATTACTGGTTTAAAACCAACTTATGGCCGAGTTTCTAGACAGGGAGTGCTGGCTATGGCTTCATCTTTGGACACAATTGGGCCATTAACAAAAACTCCAGAAGATGCAGCGATTGTTTTAAATATTATCGCGGGACAAGATAAAAAAGATTCAACTACTCCAGAAATTCCAGTAGATAATTATTTAGAAGAAATTAATAAGCCTTTACAAGGGTTAAAAGTTGGGGTACCTCAAGAATATTTTGGTGAAGGAGTGAGTGAGGAAGTAAAATGTGAGGTGGAGCAGGCGATAGAAAAATTAAAAAGCCAAGGAGCTGAAATAAAAGATATTAGCCTAGAGTATTCTAAATATGCAATTTCTGTTTATTATGTAATTTGTCCTTCAGAGGTAAGTTCTAATTTAGCTCGTTATGATGGAATAAAACATGGAGCTATAGAAGAGGCAGAGGATTTATTGTCTTTTTATATGAAGACTAGGGGTAAGTATTTAGGTGATGAAGTAAAGAGAAGAATAATGCTGGGGACGTTTGCTTTGTCTGCAGGGTATCAAGATGCTTATTATAAACAAGCGCAAAAAGTGCGGACATTAATTCGTCAGGATTTTAATCAGGCTTTTGACAAAGTGGATATATTAATTGGGCCGACCACACCGACTCCAGCTTTTGGTTTAGGAGAAAAGCTGAACGATCCTTTGGCCATGTATATGTCTGACTTATTAACAGCTCCAGCTAATATTGCTGGTATTCCAGGAGTGTCTGTGGGCAAGGGGATTCAGGTATTGGGACCTCAATTTAGTGAGGCTAGGGTTTTACAAGTCGCTAAAAACGTGCTATAATTAGGATATAAGTAAATAAGGATAAAAAAATATGCCAAAAGTTCTTTTAGTTGAGGACGACGAAATGTTGCATTCTATGTACACACAAAAGTTTGAAAAGGAAGGGTATGAAGTAATTTCTGCTTATAATGGCTCAGACGGAGTTAAAAAAGCACAAACAGAAAAACCAGCTTTGATTTTAATGGACATTATTATGCCGAAGATGGATGGTTTTGTAGCTTTGAAGAAATTAAAGAAAAAAGACGAAACCAAAGATATTCCAGTAATCATGTTGACTAATCTAGGGCAAGAAGAAGACGTGAAAAAAGGAAAAGAATTAGGAGCTGATGATTATTTTATTAAGGCGAATCATACGCCAGCTGAGGTAGTAGCCAAAGTTAAAGAGCTCTTGAATAAATAAAATTTAGACATAGACCCCGACTTAAGTCGGGGGCTATTAATATAAAATTAACAATTATTATGGAACGAACATTGATTATTGTAAAGCCAGATGCTTTGCAACGTAATTTGCTTGGTGAAATTATTCACCGGTTTGAGAGGAAGGGTTTAAAAATTGCTGGGTTAAAAATGATGTCTATCGACGATTTAAAAGTTGAAGAACATTATGCTCATCATATCGATAAGCCTTTTTTTGCTAATTTAAAAAGTTTTATGCAGTCTGCGCCCGTAGTGGTAATGGCTCTGGAAGGTTTGGAAGCTGTTAATGCGGTGCGTTTAATTACTGGAGACACTAAGGGTAGAGAAGCTGATGCCGGAACTATTCGGGGTGACTTTGCCATGAGCATTCAAGCTAACATTGTTCACGCATCTGACTCTGTAGAAAATGGAGAATTAGAAATTAAGAGATTTTTTAAAGAAGACGAGTTGTTTGAGTATAAGAAAATGGACTTTGAATGGGTTTACGTTGAAGACGAACGAGAATAAAATACTCTATATATAAAAATAGCCTCGCGTTTTACGCAGAGGCTGTTTTTTGTTATAATTAAAGTATATTAATATACAAAATATATGCCTAATAAAAAGGTTTTGTTAATAGAAGATGAAAGGGTGTTAGTTAAGGCCTTAGAAGTAGAATTAGAGGATTGTGGGATAGATGTTTTAGTAGCTAATGATGGTAAAAAGGGGTTGGAATTAGCTAAAAAAGAAAAGCCAGGATTTATTCTCCTGGATTTAATTTTACCTAAAATGCAAGGATTAGAAGTATTAGATGAGTTAAAAAAAGATTCCAAAACTAAAGAAATTCCAGTGTTAATTCTTTCTAATCTAAGCCCAGAAGTGAATGGAGAGAGAGATCCGCGAAAAAAATATGGAGTAGTAGACTATATTGTAAAAGCTGATGTGGATTTACAAAAATTAGTAGAAAAAATTAAAAAATATTTATAAGCATATGAAGGAGGATAAAATTTCTAAAGAATGGTACTATACCGCGCTTAAAAGCATTGGAGACGCGGTTATGGCCACTGACGCTAAAGGTAGGATTACTTTTATGAATAAGGTGGCCGAAGATCTTACCAAGTGGAAACAAAAAGATTCTTTAGGCAAGCAATTGTCTACGGTTTTTAAAATTGTTAGTGAGGTAACAGGCAAGAAAGCAGTTTCTCCATTAAATCGAGTTTTAAAAGAAGGAAAGATTGTTGGCTTAGCTAATCATACAGCTTTAATTAACAAAAAAGGAAAACAAATTGCCATTGAAGATAGTGGAGCTCCGATTAGAGATGAAAAAGGAAAGATTACGGGGGCAGTTTTGGTTTTTCATGATGTCACAGAAAAAAGAAAGGCAGAAACAGAGCTCAAGGAAAGCGAGATAAAATT
>CAZNEH010000032.1:0-10050 GCA_964572175.1 uncultured Gammaproteobacteria bacterium | reverse complement strand
CGACTCTAGCCCAATAATTAGGAGATAAAAATAAAATACAAGCTACTATTCCAATTAAAAAAGAAAGAAGAGAAACTTGATTAGGAGTTACCTTAGAGTCCCAGCGAACTAAATAAAAGGTGAAAACTCTAGAAATCTTGCGAGTAAACAGAGTTGAAAAAATGCTGTCATGAGGTTTTTGATAAGCTTTGACGTCTGAGATTTTTTGTGGTAATTGCATGAAATATGATATAATTATTATGTTCTTATTGTATTAAAAAAATAGCCAAATGTCAATCAATTTACAAGAGTTAAATCAAATTAGAAAAAGAGGCTTTAGACCCCAGGCTGTAGGGTGTTTTTTGCATGAGAAAAAAATCTTATTTGTTTATAAAAAGAAGTATAAATTATGGCTTTTGCCGCAAGGAGGAATTGATAATCAAGAAACCATAGAAGATGGAGCGATTCGAGAAATGAAAGAAGAGTTAAGCGGAGACTTTGTAAATAAGTCTCGAGTCTCAGAAGTAGTTGGTCGAGATAAGGTTGAGTTTACCAAAGATAAATGGGGTGACCGAGAGTTGCATACTGATGATGGTGAGGAAATTTTAATGAAGGGAAAAATATATTTCTTTGTGGCTTTTGATTGCGAAAATGATAATTTTGATGTAGACAAAACTGAGTTTAGTGATTTTAAGTGGCTAGATTACGACGGAGCTATGGAACTAACTAAAGAAATTTACCAGAAAGGTAAACAAAGAATTACTAAAAAAGTTTTAAATAATCTTAAGGAAAAAGATTTATTGTAATTTATAAATTACGGCTTCTGTTTCAAAGGTGAAATTATATTTATACTTAGTGTCTAAGGTGTAATTTTGTAAGAACTGATTAGTTGTTTCGTTAGTAGTGGAATCGATCCAGATATAGATATTATACTGAGGCAATATTTTATCAAAAAATTCTTTTACTTCAACTTCGTCAAAGGTGAATTTTTTTTGTTCAAAAGGCATGCGGATAGATTGAACTCCGGTATGAGATTCAAAAGTTTCGGAAATTCCAAATTGCCAATCACCAGTAAAGACGACTAGGTCTTTTTCTTGATCCAGGTTATCGCCTAAGTCTTTTAGGTTGTCTAAATCTTGATGAGAGATAGCTTTAAAAATGTAGGTTTCTTCGTCTAAATTAGTTTTTATAGTCTCTAAAATAGGAATATAAGAAATAATTAATGCTAAAATTATTGTTATTCCTAGAATATTTATAGCCTTCTTGTTTTTGAGGAATTTGGGCAATATTTGATTAATAAACACATATAGTCCATATACTCCTAAAATCGCTAAAATCGGGAAAATAGGCATGATATAACGTGAATATGGGTTAACCCACATAGAGAATAAAACCAAAAAGGCTAAAACCCAGGCCATTAAACTACCAGCTAGCCATTTGTTTTTCTTGAATAAGTAAGCTATTCCAATAAAGACAAAAACCATGAAAAATAAAGCTCCAGACATTTGCTGAATAATGTTCCAATAATGAGGCAAAGCTCCTCTACCAGGCCTGAACTTGCCCTGGTTATCAAAAATATTTTGCAGACTAAAAGATGAAATGTGATCTAGGTTAGAAGTAATGGCTACGCTAGAAATGTCTTTTTTCTTAAATTTTTCTTTATACTTAGTAATCTGAACAGAATTATAAATAGACGGGCTAATAGCGATTATAAAAGTAACCAGAGTAATTAAAACTAATTTTCCCCATTGTTTTTTATCTCTCTTTTGAGTGAGTAATAATAAAAAGGCGGGAAGAGCGATTATTAAACTAGTCTCACGAATATTAAAACCAAAAGCTAGTAAAAATACTGCGCCAATAAATAATAAATATTTTTTGTGCTTTATAAAATAGAGTAATAATAAATAGCCGGCTAGTAAGAAAAATATAGACGGGATTTCGCGCATGGGCTGAGCCACGGCATAATTATAATAAAGCTCAGACAATCCTAAAACACAGGCGGCTAATAAGCCTAGTAATTCTTTCCACGGTGATTTAATAGCCAATTCTTTGAAAATAAACTGAGCTATAAAATAAACTAATAATAAATTTGCTAAAGCTAACAAGGGCAGGACTAGATAAATAGCCGCGTCGTTGATTTTTCCAGGCAAGTACATTAACAGAGATAGGCCAATCGGATATTTAGAAGCAATGTAGCCGGAAGGTGAAATTATTTCGTGATGAGTCGGGGTAGTCCAACGAGCTAGTTTTTCATCGCCAAAATGGTCTAATGCTTGAACAGTTAAGTCCTCTTGGTAAACTAAAGGCTTACCTTGGTCCATTAAGCCCCAAAGGTAGATATACCCGGCCGAATCATCACCCCAAGTACCCCACGCATGTTGAGTTAAATAAAGCCAACCAAAAAACAGGCTAAGGACAATTATAAATACTAATGAAATAATATAAGTCTTTTTCATTAAAATTATTATACCTCAACGCCAATAAAAAAACAACCTCTTGCGAGATTGTTTTTTTATTTGTTATATGATGTTTTTGGATTTTAGATATTCAACTACTTGGGCAACACATTCTTCTAAAGAATTCTTATCTGTTTCAATAACTAATTCAGCTTTTTCAGGCTCTTCATAAGGAGCACTAATACCTGTGAATTCTGGAATTTCTCCGGTTCGAGCTTTTTTGTATAATCCTTTAGGATCACGTTTTTCACATTCTTCTAAACAGCATTTAACGTAAACTTCGATGAATTCACCTTCTTCCACGATGTCTCTGATTTGATCTCTGTCTTTTTTATAAGGAGAGATAAATGAAGAAGAAGTAATAACTCCAGAATCGGCAAATAATTTTGCGACCTCGCCAATACGACGAATGTTTTCAGTTCTGTCTTCAGGAGAGAATCCTAAATCCTTGTTTAAGCCATGACGAATATTATCACCATCTAAACGATAATTTAAATGACCCAGCTTGTATAGCTCTTGTTCTAGGGCAACTGCTAAAGTAGATTTACCAGATCCAGATAGACCAGTAAACCATAGGATTACACCTTTTTGCTTTAATAGTTGTTCGCGTTCTGACTTGTTGATGTCTCCACCATGCCAAGTAATGTTTGTTGCTTTTTGTTCTGTCATTGTTTTTTATTAGACGCGATTAATCGCGTCTTTACGATTTAATAGTTAATTATTTTTCCTTTAAAGTTATCTGGGATGTTAACCTCGAAATGATCTAGAATAGTTGGAGCGATATCTAAAATATTTAATCCTTCTTGTTTGCCACTTCCTTTGACCCCTGGTTTCCACATAGAATAAACTCCATACCAATCGTGAACGCCATCGTCTGGACCAGTGTCGTTTTCGTGGATGTAGACTTTGTTGTGCCCGACAGTTCCTCCTGGTCGCCAAGATAAGTCTCCAAAAAAGGCTAAAATGTCTGGCGGATCACCTTGGGGGTCTTTATATAATTCTGTTGGAGTAGTAATAAGATTTTCTAGCTTGTTACCTTGATCGTCTGTTACGGCTCTTAACTTGTTAATTAATTCGTCTCTTTCTTGTTCAAAATTTTCAACTACACCCTGTGGTTCACGACCCTTAACGTTTAAAAATAAACGAGAGTAAAATCCACCCCAAGCCCAGGCTTTAGTCTTAGACCAGTCTACCATGTCGCTAGTAAGGCTAGTTACTTCTTTGGGATATTCTTTTAAAACTAAATACCCTTCTTTGATTAACCATTCGTTGATTAAAAACATTCCGTCCATAGCTTTGGCGCCATGATCAGAAACTATCATCACTCCTGCCTCTTCTGGTAATAGCTTGATTATTTCTCCTAGTTCTTGGTCAATATATTTATAATAGTCACGGACACTGTCTTTGAATTCGTTATCACCAGGATATTTAGGATGATTTTCGTCGATGTAGCTCCACATATAATGATGAATACGATCAGTTCCCATTTCTACCATCATTAAGAAGTCCCATTGCTTGTTAGCGATAAAGTGTTTGACTAGTTTAAAACGTTTACGAGTCATTTCGTAAATAGCTTCTAAAACTTTAGCTGGTGGTTCAGTTGAACGGTTAGCATAGTCAAAAATATATTCTCCAACTACTTCTTTAATTTCGTCGCGAAGTTCTTGCGGATAAGTGTAGTCACTTTCTAAACCAGGAGTTAAAAAACTAGAAACCATAAAGCCGTCCACTTCTTTAACGGGAAAAGTTTGAGGCACGCCCAGCATACCGGTTTTAAAGCCAGCTTGATTTAAATAGTCCCAAGCTTTAGGATATTTAATCTTTTGGGCTGTGGCGATCCACATATCATCGTAATCAGAACCAGGAGCCCGGTTACGAAATCCGTAAACTCCAAGATCACCCGGATTTTGAGAGGTCATCATAGACATCCAGGCAGGAACAGTAATGGCCGGGGTGGTACTGCGTAATGATCCGTAAGTTCCTTCAGTGAAAAGTTTTTTAAAATTAGGCAGAGATTCTAAGTGTTGGTCAAACAAAAACTGAGGAGTGGCGCAGTCTAGGCCTAAAACAAATAGTTTTTTAGCCATATATTTTTATTTTAGTTTGTTGATTAATTCTGAACGTAAATAATCAAGCTCTTCAGTTGGCACCATAGCGCCTAAGACTTCTTTTTTACCCCCACAAGAATAACCTTTTTCTTTGCAATAAGTAATATATTCTCGTAAGTCTATTTTTTCTAATTTAGTACGAACATAAAGATTACTAGAGACTATGTGGCTTTGAGTACAAATAATAATTTTATCTGGATATTTTTTAGCGATTTTTCTAGTGGCGGCAGATAAAATATTATATGGAGATTCTAAGTGGAAAGAATAAACTTGACCAAGCTCTTGAGGAGTTTTGTTAATTGCCTTTTCTTCTTCGGCTTTAATCTTGGCTAGATTTTCTATTAAACGAGTGTCTTTATTAATTTCTAGAGGATTTTCTTGAAGATCTCTAACGGTTTGCTTCATTCCTTCATAGTCGTTGACTATGTAATTAGAATCAACTAAAGACTTAGCTTGCATTAGCTTTTCAAAATCAAACTGCTGAACTATTTCATGGTCTTTAACTTTTTCTTCTTGGTCACCAACTAAAGCTAGGGCGGCCCAAGATTTGTCTTCTAATTCTAAGTAATCTGTAAGCATGGCTGCGTTGCTCTTGTAGCTAGAATCTTGCATACCCTGAGCTTCAACTACTTCTTCTTGGTGATGATGATCGAACCAAAAGAATTGAGGAGTTATTTTTTGCAAAGCTTGAATAGTTTCTTTAGGAAATTTAATATCTACAGCTAAGATAAAATCAAACTCTTCTTTAGCGATTTGAGTTAGTTCTAAGTCTGTTAAGAAATAATTATTAATTACCGGAGGGCGATATTCTAATCTAATATCTGGGTTTATTTCTTGAAAGTGATTTAAGAACATGGCCGCAGAACAAAGACCGTCGGCATCCCAATGATGAATAATTAATCCTTTCTGGCTATTTTTTAATTCTTTTAATTGCATAAATTTTTATATTTCGATAGGGACAGAACACTGTTCTGTCCGTACAACAAGTTAAAAACATTATTCAACAAATGTCTGATCTGCATCGATCAGGATCTTAGAGATTTCTGGTCGCATAATTTCTTCAGGAACTAATTCTCCTTTAGAGATTAATTCACGAATCAATGTTCCAGAAGGACCAACCCAGTCTTCTTTATCATGAGGACAGATTTTAGAAGTTCCCATAGCTCCACATTTTTTACAGTGAAAAGAGTGTTCAAACTTTAAAATTGTCATTCCTAGATCAGGTAAGGTGTCGAAAATTTCTTGAGCATCGTAAGTTCCGTAATAATCGCCTACACCAGCGTGGTCACGACCTACGATAAAGTGGGTGCAGCCAAAGTTCTTTCTAACAATAGCGTGGAAAATTGCTTCTCGAGGACCAGCGTAACGCATTTTAAGAGGTAAAATACTCATAGCTGCTCGATCTTTTGGAAAGAAATCGTTCACTAGGGTTTGGTAAGCGTCTAAGATTACTTGATCTTGGAAGTCGCCAGTTTTCTTTTTACCAATAACTGGGTTAACAAATAAACCGTCGCAGATTTCTAAAGCGCAACGTTGTAAATATTCATGAGCTTTGTGAGGGGCGTTTCTAGTTTGAAATCCGACAACTGTTTTCCATCCTTTTTCTTTAAATAAAGTTCTAGTTTCTGATGGGTCTAGGTTAAAGCTGTTAAATGGTTCTTTAGAATTATCGATAAGTTCGATTTCACCGCCGATTAAAGTGTCGTGCATATCGTGGACCATCTTGGATCCAGGATGTTCAGCGTCATTAGTTTTGAAAACTTTAGTCTCATAATTTTCTTTGTCGTAATTATACTTGTCTTCAATGTTCATTAAAGCAATAGGATTTTTGTTCTCGTCTACTAAAGCGATTTGGTCGCCGACTGTAATATTCTTAGCATCTTCGTCGGAGATATCTAAAACAAAAGGAATTGACCAAACAACTCCATTAGCTAATTGCATTTTTTCAACGACACTTTCAAAGTCAGCCTTAGACATAAAACCATCTAAAGGTGAAAATACACCGCGTGCAATGTTTTTTACTTCTTTTACTAATTCGTCGTCAATAGTTAATTGAGTTAAAGTCTTAGATTTTTCAGCGGCTTTAGCAGCATCGTCTGACTTTAAAACACGATTAACTAAAACGTGTCCATGAGGGTCAATCATATATTTTTGAGACGAGGCATGCCTCGTCTTTACATTAATTTATTAGTCTAAGTAACCTAAGCTTTGAAGACGTTCTTTAATCTTAGCTTCGTCTTCTTTAGAATAAACTTCTTCTTGTTTGTCGTTTTTAGCAGTGGCTAACTTTTTGTCAGCAATTTGCTTTAAAACATAGGCCGCATATTCGTCTACAGTGTTGAATTCTGGGCTCTCTGAAACGATCTTTTCTAGGTCTTGACCTAGTTTGTCATCAATGTTGATTTGCATAGATAGGTTTTGACAAGCCGAGGCATGTCCTTACATGTTAATTTATTACACTCTTATTGTACTCCTATAAGAGTGTTGTGTCAATCCCCTTGTGGATAAAAAAAAGAGGAGCCCTTGTGCACTAGCCGTTAGGTAGTGCGGGCTCCTTGACGGAGATCTCGAGGGTCGACTGCTAGTCTACCCACTCGAGGGTGAGCTTGGGATCGAGGTACTCGACGCCCTCGTCCGGGTAGACTTCGAACGGGATCTCCCGCAGTTCGAACTCCCCTTCCCAGCTGATCGGGAGATCGAGGCTGGTGTGGTACCAGCCGCTGGAGAGCTTCTTCCGCAGCCAGAGGCTGACCTCGATCCGCTGCCCCTTCTGACTGGGAAAGCAGATATAGGCGGAAGCCTCGTCGTAGTGGAAGGTGACCTTGGCCGCGTCCTGACCCTGGAACAGGACCATGTCGTAGTTGTTGAGCTCGTTGGAGCCGGCGTGCGACACCTTGAGCTGGTACTCGCACTCCTGCGGGCGGTCGTACGAGTCCAGGTTCTCGGCGCGGACTTCGGGGATGAGGAAGACGCTGGCGGCCAGCAGAGCGAACACGATGGCCAGGATGAGGGTGAGACGGCGGGACTGGGGGGTGATGGGAACGCTCACGGCGAACTCCTTGATTGAGGGAATGTGCAGGATTTATATCCTTTTCACTAGTTACCATACTACAAATGATAAACAGTGAAAAGGAGAGCCGGCACCACACGAGGGGCGTGCGATGCGGGCTCTGGGCGGAGGACTGGGCGCGGACTAGAATTCGCCGCGCACGACCTCCTCGACCATGGCGCTGCCGTCGCCGTCCCACTCCAGGCGGAGGTTGAGCGGGATGGTGGTCGGGCTGGCCGGGTTGGGGCCGTAGGCGTTGCGCCAGGCCTGGTACTCAGGGAGGTAGTAGTGACCCTCTGAGCCCATCTCGAACGAGGGCAGGAAGACATCACCGACCCAGACCTCCTCGTTGCCGTGGTACTTGCCAATGTGAAGGGTGAACCAGATGTGATCCTCCCAGTCGCTGGACAGGCAGACATGCTTGACCTGGGCCGAGTCGAGCTTGATGCTGACCTGGCGGGAGATGCCCTGACCGGCGTCCTGACTGAGGACCACGAGCATGTGGTTCTCGGCCGAAGCCAAGTCGGAGCTGACCTTGAGCTCGATGCCGGTGCACTCGGACTCCTGGGCGTTGCTGGCCCTGGGGAAGATGAGGACGGCGAAGACCAGAGCGGCCAAGACGGTGTAGACGAACTTGCGGGTGGTGGACATGGTTCCTCCAGGAACGATGTGAGTGGTTGAGTGTACGGGGTAGTACGTCACTATTATTGGCTACCACTTAGAGTGATAAACATTAATAGGGACGGGAGACCTGGCTTACGCTGTTTTCAAGCGGCCAAGTCTCCCGGGTCCTCGTCGAACTCTGCTCTTAAGCGAGCCAGCCGACCAGCGCGAAGCTGAGAGCAGCGATGAAGCCTACGGCGGGAACGACGATCTTGAGGGTCTTTTCCATAAAACATACCTCGTTGTACGTTTACTTATTAGATTGTTCTCCACAAACCATATGCAAAGAACAGGATATACTAGCATATAATCCTGCTTTTGTCAATACTTAAGTCTTATTTTTTGCTAATATTAGCAAAAAGCTCCCTCTCCACGAAGGTGGAGAGGGCGGGGGGAGAGGCATTTAAGCTAATTTCTCAAACTCTTCTTTATATTTTAAGGCGATTTTATCCCAAGAATAGTGCTCTTGGGTAAATTGCTTGACATTAGCCCTAAGAGAGCTAATATCTTCTATATTTAACACTTCATTAATTTTATTAACAAAACTATCACTATTACCAGACTCTACTAAATAGCCGTTTTTACCATGAGTAATAGCGTCTTTAATTCCCTCTATTCCAGCCGCAACTATAGGTAAACCCACAGAAGCAGCTTCAAGTAAGACAATTCCAAAGCCTTCCCGATCCCCTTTTACTTTTAAATTTGGCATAACAAAAATGTCGGCGGAGTTATATAGATTAACTAGCTCTTCATCGGAAATGCGGCCAAGTAATTTTACTTTATCTTGTAAATTAAATTCTTTTATAGATGCCTCGATCCTCTCCTTCTCTGGCCCAGAGCCAGCAACTAAGTATTCTACGTTCTCTAATTTAGGCATTACTTTTCGAACAAACCAATTTACGCCCTTGCGTTTAACTAATCGGCCGACTGTGATAATTTGATTTTTTTGGACAGAACGATGCCTGCCTGCCGGCAGGCAGGTTCTTGTCCCTACAGCAAATTTATTAATGTCCACGCCGTTGGGAATGTATAATAATTTTTTTTCTGGAACTCCCCTTTTAAGGCATTCATTAATAGTATGTTTAGAAACACAAAAAACTTTATCTAGTTTTAGTAAAGAGGGAATATTAAACTTTTTAAATATTTTATTTTGATAAACCACATCTAAGCCATGGGCAGTGACAGTAACTGGCTTGCGAGTAATTAACTTAATAACATAACCAACTGGAGACAAAACCACATCACCTAAGTGAACTACGTCTACAGAAAAAGCTTTGATAATTCCCATGATCGTAGCATAAGGAATCCACCATATTAAATGCTTTTCGGTTTTGTTGAAAATAAGAGTCTTTTTATCTCCAGGAAAATTATTTATTAAACCATAAGAAAACTGCTCCATGCCACCAACTTGCGGAGGATATTTTCTAGTGATAAAAAGAGTTTTCATTATTTATCTAATTCTAAACGTTTAACGCGATATAAGATATCTTCAGAAACCTTTCTAGACCATCCTACAGATGAACCTATTAATCCTAAAACTAAGTTAATATAACCTAGTAATACTAACATGGAACCAATAATTAAGGACTGTACATGTCCAGAGCCATCTTCTAGAATTAAGAACCAAACCCAGCGCCCAATAGGCACTAAGCCAGCCACAATCATTAAAAAAGCAATGATTCCAAAGAATCTTAAAGGTCTAAAAATTACAATGTTACGAACAATATTCCAACCAGCGCGCCAAATATGATTAGGAACGCTTTTAATTAATCGTGATGGACGAGATACAGGGCGA
>CAZNEH010000031.1:0-11406 GCA_964572175.1 uncultured Gammaproteobacteria bacterium | reverse complement strand
CAGATCATTACTACTTTGTCGAACTTTCTCTCCCCTAGTCTTTCTTGTAAATATAAAATGTCTGAAAAGAAATAAGTTGGCTCGCCATCGGATTTAACAATGACCCTGTCTTTATCGTCGCCAAACTCCGTGGCTTTAAACCACCAGGCTTTTTCTTTCTCGTAAATTAATCCGGCTTTATCTAAAAATTTCCAGACTTTGTCTCGACGGTCTCCTTTATATAAAGATTTTTCAGAGAAAAATTTGTCGAACTTAATACCAGCCTTATCACCAGTAATTTCTTTAATCATGTCGACCATTTCTTTTAAAACCGTAGCTTGAATTTTAGCTTTAGTTTTTTTATCAATAGTGTTGATTTTTATTTTCTTGGCCAAGTCTTTAACATAATCTCCTTGATAAAGATCTTCTGGGTAATCTAGTTTTACGTCATCAAGCTGCATGTATCTTCGAATCACAGACTCGGTTAAGGTGTCGAGCTGATTACCTCGATCGTTTAAATAATATTCAGTCTTAACTTGATAGCCTAGTTTTTTATAAAGCTTAGCTAAAACGTCTCCAGTAAAGCCACCTCTGCCATTACCCATATGGGTTGGACCAGTTGGGTTAGCAGAAATAAACTCAAATTGAATTTTTTGTTTTTTTGGTTTATATTTTTTCTTTTTTAAAATATCACTAACTTGAGAAGCTAAATAATCTTCAGTCAGAAAAAAATTGATGAAGCCTGGTTTTTCAACAGTAATATTTTTTATAAACGGGGCGTTGATTTTTTCTTTAATATCTTCGGCGATGGCCAAAGGATTTTTCTTTAAAGCTCCGGCTAATTTCATAGCCACATTACAAGCATAGTCCCCTTTGTCTTGACTCGGCGGGTACTCTATTGTAAAATCTACTGAATCGATATTTAATTCAGATAATGCTTTAAGAATAAGATCTTTGATTAGGTCTTTCATATGTGTTATATTATACAATATATATGCCAGTTTATGCAATAAACAAACAAGGAAGATTCAATTATGAGCTCTTAGACAACTTTGAGGCTGGCTTAGTATTGACTGGAGCGGAGGTAAAATCTGTAAAAGCTAATAAAATTAACTTAAAAGGATCTTATATAAGTCATGAAAATGACCAATTATGGCTGAAAAAAGCCCATATTTCACCGTATCAGCAAAAAAATCAACCTGACTATGATCCAGAGCGTCCTCGCAAGATATTGATGAAAAGACAAGAAATCGACTCTTTAATGGGAAAACACAAATCTGAGGGCTTGACAATTATACCAGAAAAAGTGTATAATAAAGGCGGACTTATTAAAGTCCAAATCGCGTTAGCTCGTGGTAAAAAAGCCCGTGATAAGAGGGATACCATTAAGAAACGCGAATCAGACCGAAAGGCTCGCAGAGCAATGCGAGCAAAAGTTTGATATCCTATTAGGGGATGTTTATAATCGATAGCTTAGATCATTGAAAAAACTTCTAACCCAGAGTGTTTGGGAACTGGTAAAAATATCCAAGCAAACGTAATAAGTGCAAACTTAATTACCAAGGCAAAAGAAAAAGTTAGTGTTTTTGCACAAAGCTTTGCTTTTGCTCCTGTAGCTGCTTAATTCCAGCTACCATCTGCCTCTTTGACGCCTCTAGAGGAATCGCAGGTGCTATTTTTGAGGCTTAGCTCTGCTGATGTCTAGGCAGAAGAGTGAAAATTACACTAGACTCGTCCAAAAAGTGTTTTGTTTATTTTTAGCTTGCGGATTAAAAACAAATAAATAATCTATGTTAGTAAATGGTTTATTCAATCCTAGTTAGACAGGGGTGTGATCCCCCTCATCTCCACATTTAAGTATTAACACCAAATTTATTCCAAAGCGAATTAAAAGAAAAAGTCAAAAATCAAATAAAGGCAAGGTCTATCGAAAGAACGATCAGATCCGAGTGCCTGAGGTTCGAGTTATTGATGCTCAGGGTGAACAACTAGGAGTAATGAGCAGCCAAGAAGCATTAAGCCTAGCTGAAGAAAAAGGTCTTGATTTAGTAGAAGTATCTCCAAAGGCTCAGCCACCAGTATGTAGAATTGTAGATTTTGGTAAAATGATTTACGAAAAAGAAAAAGAAGATCGAAAAGCCAAAGCTAAGCAAAAGGCTGGAGAACTAAAAGGAATTCGTTTAACAGCTAATATTGGAGACCATGACTTTGATACTCGAGTAAAGCAAGGAATTAAATTTTTAGAAAAAGGAAATAAAGTAAGTTTGGAATTAAGATTAAAAGGAAGGGAAAAAGCTCATCCAGAAGTTGGTCGAGAAGTGATGCAAAAGTTTATTGATGCTTTAGGTGAAGGAGTGCAAGCTGAGCAACCAATTAAAAGACAAGGCGGAAGATTTACTGCCGTAGTTAAAAAATAATAATTAAGATAAGGACAACCCTGGGGTTGTCCATACAAAAAAATGCCGAAGTTGAAGACTAAAAAAGCTATTGCCAAAAGAGTCAAAAAGACTAAAAAAGGTAAGATAAAAGTCCGTAAAGCTGGACAAGGTCATTTTAATGCTAGAGAGTCTGGTAAAAAAACCCGCGGAAAACGCGGAATGCGCACCATCTCTAAAAGCATCACTAGAACAATTAAACGAGTAACTAACTAATATGCCAAGAGTAAAACGTGGAACAATGCATCTTAAGAAGCGCCGTCGCATCTTGAAACGTGCTAAAGGATTCCAAGGAAATAGAAAAAAGAAGATTAGAGAAGCTTCTACCGCAATTAAAAAGGCAGGGGTACATGCTTATAAAGGACGAAAGTTGAAAAAAAGAACTAACCGTCGATTATGGCAAGTAAAGCTTAATGCCGCAGTTCGAGCTTATGACATGAACTATAGCCAATTTATTGATAAACTTAAAAAGGCTAAGATCGAATTAGATCGAAAAGTATTATCAGACATGGCAGAAAATAATCCAAAAATGTTTGCTCTAGTAATTGAAAAGCTGAAATAACTCAAATATAAATATCTAAATAACCGCGGGTGCAGGGCCCCGCGGTTATTTTATTATGGAAGATCTCTAGGGGCTCTTTCTGGATGATTTATTCTGTGCTTACCTTTAGGAGGATACTTACCTTCTCTACGAAGAGCCTCGATAATATCTTTCCACTCTGGTTTGTCTGAGTTTTCAAAAGCTTTAATACTTAAAGGTTCTAAGTAACGATATTGTATATCTCTTAAGCCAAGTTCTAAGCCGCGGCCACCAGGACCAAAGACGCGATCATCAAAATACCCAGTTTGGTCTAACCCCCTAACCCGACCAGCTTGGAGCATGTGTTGACGATCATTATAAGCGGAACGCATGGCGGCTCGACGCTCTATTAGGTTGTAAATTTCTTGAGGACTAGTATTGTCTAAATCGTTTATTAACGATATGAATTCTTGACGGCTATCGTAAAGCTTTTGTTGCAACTCTTGAGGACTCTGGGATTTTAGCTCTTTATGATATTCTCTAACATCGGACTCACTTCCATTACCAGAGATTAAATCAGCATGAAGATCGTCCATTTGATCGGGAGTAAACTCTGTGTGCGGTCGTTTAAATTTATCTTTTATTAATTCTCCTAAAGTTCTTTTTTCTTTGTCTGGCTCTAAGAAAACTCTCATGGCTCCATCAGACTCTCGAGCAATCATTTCTCTTAATGGCTGCATTTGTTCGTCTGTGTAGCCACCACCTTCTAAGGTAGTAATAAGCTGATCAATGCTCTCTTGATTTATTCCCTTGTCTTCTATTTCTTTTAAAGGATTAGTAACATCTATTTTACTAATAGGTAAAGTATTATATAAACTAACTCTTCTAAAAGGACGCAACATGTGCCCTTGACGATTAGCTTGTTGGGTTAAATCTTGTAAAACATAAAGTCTTTGTTCGGCTTCTACTGGATTTTTGGAATCAAGAAATGCCTTTTGAGTCATGGCGAACTCGACTGTTAATTGATCATGTTCTTCTAAATCTCTAACTCTTTCTGAAGAATAAGTTTTAATTAATTTGTATCTGTTATACAAGTAATTCATTTCTTCTTGATAGGTGTTGTCATTATCAAAGGTAAAGTCTTCGGCTTCGCCATTGGTTACACTTTCTAAAAAATTGCTACGCATTCTATTAAGACGAGCTAGGTCTTCTTTGAATTTTTCTTGGTAATGGTCTGTGAACTGATCTTGATTGATGTTTCTAAAATCTTGTAAAGCACCAATGCGTCCTTCGATCATTTCTAATTGATCATGAAGTTGTTCTTGCTCCTCAGGAGTATCATATTTATCAGCAAATTCAAATCCTGGGACTATTTCTGCTCGCATTCTAAAAGCTTGAGGAGCGCCTAAGTCACGAGTATCCCCGCTAGCTTGAGCAACTACGGCTACGGGTTCGGCATGACGAACATCAAATAAGGCTCCAGTAACTCCGTCTGGAGCAGGAGTTAAGTTTTTATCTACATTCATAGTGCCAAAAGCATCTTGATAATGAATTTCTTTAAGATTGCCCCCACTATTTAAGATTAAAATATATTTATAAGTCCCGGACTCTGTGTCATAAGCCCCAATATTACGGCCTAGTTTTTTTATTTTAAATGGAGGCTTTGACCACTCGCCACCATCAGGAGAAATCCATTCTAAGCTAGACATCCCCTCACTAGGATTAATTCTCCATTGACTTTTTTTGGTTAAGCTTTCGCCTACTTCTACAGAATCCCATTTTTCATCTACTGGCTCTGCTTCTTCTGGAGTCACGGGTTCTGGAGATGGCTCTTCTGGGGTAGGGGCAACTTCTGGAGCGGCCTCAGGGGCAGGCGGTGGAGGAGTAGTGGCTCTTTTTTCAGCCCTGAACCTAGTGATTAATTCTTCATCATCCTCTTCCAAAGTTTCTCTAACTGCTAAACTCCAACCATCTTCTTCTAAAACATAATTAGCTTGTTTGAAATTACTATCTGAGCTAACTCTATATTTTAAAGTTACTTTATTATCTTCTACTCTAGTAAGACTAATTAAATCACTGATTACTTCTTGAGTTTGACCAACTTCTAAATCTGAGTCTCCTCGTTCAAGCATTATTAAATTACCAATAACTTCTTGTTGTTGATCTTCACTTAATTGAGAGGGTAGTATTTCGGCTAAACCTGTTTTTTTGGGTGCCTCTTCTCCGGTTAAAGTTATTTGATTATCACTATCCACTTGATACTCTATAGTAGTAAAATCTTGATCTTCGCTGGTTTTATATTCCACAGTAAATGCATTCCCCTCTCCTCTTTTAATAGATAAAAAGTCTTCTTCTGAGTCCATAGACGAACTACTCCCAAATGTATCGTTCAATCCTTTTTCTTGGACATCCTCGAAAAAATTACCTAAAATCACTTCTTGTCTACTAGTAGCTCCTTCTGGAATAAGATGAAAAACATCAATATCTTCTTCCATGTCTGCTGCTTCTGGACCAGCTGGCTCAACTTCTCCTTTTTCAAGAACCTTGGATGCTCCCCAAGCAATAAATGTTATAGCCGCGACTAAAGCAATCTTCTTTTTATGCTTGATCATCCATTGTAAAAGAGTTTTAGCTTTCCCCGCTAAAGGATGCTCTTCATCGTCGCTGTCATCCTCGTCGTGCATTTCATCAACAGCCGCTTCTAATTGCTGGGGATCTGGTAAGGGCTCTGGTTCTGGTTCAGGCTCTATGGCTTGAACATCTCCGGATTCCATTAAAGCTAAGAGAACTTCAGACTCTATTTCATCTCCAGAATTAATTTTATGCAATCCTCCATTAGCTGGACTATCCTCATCATCTGGCTCGTAACCACTGATCTTAACTATACTACCAGCTGGGATTCCTTCAAATTCTTGGATAAAATGAAGCTCCTTCCCTGGGGCAAGCTTGTTCATGTTTTCTAATTCTCGAGCAGCCTTATCAACTTCTGCTTTTACTTCATTAAGATCTGGACCTAGGATTTGCTCTACCTTTTCTGCAAAATCCCTCCAAGAGGCAAATAACGTTTCTAGATAAAATTCTTTGATTTGCTCATCAGTTAGGGGAATAGCCTCTAGTTTTTGAATTACTGCTTCAGCTCGGCGATGAAGATCAACAAGCCTGGCCTTATCAGCTTCTATTTTTTCCCTAAGTTTTTCAAGGTCTTTTATGCGAGTAAAAACTCTAAGCTCTCGACCAAGCCTGCCGGGCATTGTTTCTTTTTCCCGAAATATTTCTCTAGTTTGTTGTTGAGCTTCTTGATTAGAAGGCATATATAGTATAAATTAATTATTATCTTGATCGTACTTATTTTTTATTTTATGTAAAAGTCTTTGTGATTCTATTTTATTAAGCACTTCCTCTAGATCTTTAATAAGTCCTTCCCCCTCTTTTTCTATGGCGCTAGCCTTAGAATTAAAAGACTGATAAGATCTTTTTACTTGTTCTAAATTTTCTTCTTGTTTGTCCTCCATATATTATTTTTTTAAAGCCGCAATTTTGTCGACAAAAACTTTTTTAAATTTCTCTAATTCCTCGTTAATTACTTGCGGATAATTTTTTACATTTTCGTTTAAAAATTTTTCTAATTCCTCAGCAGAAGACTCTCCTTTTTTGGCCAATCCTTTAAATTGATCTAATTTACTGTCTGGAAGGCTTCTGAGAATAGTTTTAAGTAAACGATATTCTACTTCTTCTTGTATTTTTTGACGATATTTAGGTCCAAAATCTTCTGGTAAGCTGGTTAGCTTAGCTTCTTCTAAAACTTGGTCTATGAATTGATCAATTTTTTGTTGAGGCATATAAATATTTTATTTTAGTTTTGTTCTGGTTTTGGTTCAAATAACTTTTTCATTCTATCAGCCGCCCTGTTGGCGCTAGTAATAATTCTGCGGCCCTCTAAGGTGACAATGGTCATAATATTTCCATCTCTAGTGCTGATCTCACCAACGTGCTTACCTTCGTAAACAATAGATCTTGCTTCACCGGCCTCTGGAATAGGCCATTCGCTATCTTCACCTTCTTTTTCAACCTCACCATAGCTGATAAATTCATAATCTCCTTCTTTTAAAGATGCTTTAGGAATTCTAAAAGTTTGATATTGGTCGTTGCGAAGTAGAATATAATCATCACCCACTTCTTCAATAACTACTTCCTGGCCTTTTAAGCGGTGTTTTTCTTTAGTAACTTTTATCTTATTTTTATTAGCCAGCTCTTCTGTTAATTCAGCAATGTCTTGGTCAATCTCTTGTTTTAAAGCATCAGTATTGATTTGTAATTTTTTAGCTTGAGCCTCTATTAAAGGAAGGAGCTTAGCCAAAACTTGCTTGTCTGCGTCTTCTAGGTTGGAACGAGAAGTTTCCCCTAATTGAGCTAAGAAATAAAGGTCGCCAAAAATCTCTTTAAGAATTTCTTTTTTACGAGGATCTTTAGTTTCTTCATCTTTTAACTCGTCTATAAGCTTGCGAATATCTAATTCTACAAAAGTATCTTGTTGAACCAAGCGTTCAACTAAGTCAAGATTTAATTCTAAAACACTTTCAACAGGCGGTAAATCTCCGACCACTCCCCTGTCTCTAGGCGTTCCTCTTCCGGCTGGTTTTCTTCTAGCCATATATTTATTCGTTAATCATTAATTTAAGTTCTGCGACCTCGGCAGCAAATACTTCTAGTTTTCTAAGTGTTTCTTGAGAGTCCTCTTGAGACCTATTAAAATTATCTAATAGTCTAGATAAATTTCTGTTGTCTAAATTAATTAAAGATGAATTCCATGGTTTATCTAATTGCTCTGGGGTCATGGTTAGGTAAGAGGTCTTTCCGTTAATAAAATCGTCTAACCTTCTTTTGTTTTCTGTTAATTTTTGATGAGCTAAATAATACTCTGAGTTAAGTCCCACAAAATCAGACCCTCTTTGATACCATTTTTTTACTCTTGATTCCCATTTTCCAATTAAAACCGCTCTTCTTTTAGTAAACTCTTTCCATTTTTTAGGATCTTTTAATTTCTTTTTGTTTTTTACATTATTTAAATCTACCATGTCTTGAGATATGCCCTCTCCTTTTTCTTTTAATTCTTCGGGATTAATATTTTCTTGTTGATAATTTTCTAAGGCTGTTTTTAACTCTTGGTAAGTTGTGATATAATAATTTTCACTTTCAGTTGATAAATAATCAGCTTGATCTCCTATAAATTTATAATCACCAGTTAGTCTTCTGGTATCAGCTATAATCTGAGGGATAGTTTTTGCTAATAATTTCTGGGCGCTTTCCTGGTTATTAAAATGAGGCAAAGGATCGTTTAAAATTGTATCAATTCTATAAACTAAAGCATGCTCTGCTTTCAAAAGTTTTTCAAAATGATCTCCTAATTCCTTATTATGTAAGTCTTTGGCTTGTATAAATCTTTGTTTAGCTGCGGTAATAACCTCTAAAGACTCAGTTACTATATATCCTAATTTTTCAAATTCTGAGGCCCTGGCTTTAACATAACCTCTGATTTCTAAAGCTACCCCCATCCCTAGAGACTTTACATGGGCGGTAATAACTTCTTTTAATTGATCTATTCTAGCTGGGCTTAATTCTTGTTTTAACTCGCTAAATCCTTTACCAGAGGGAAAGACTCTTTCTGCTTCTGGAACCTGTGAAGCTGGTTCTGGAGTAGGAGTGGCAGGAGCTGGTTTAGTAGGATCTGGAGTAAAAACGTCATCATACCAAGGTCTAGGCTCAGGAATGGTGGATGGAGATGGCCTGGTTGGATCTGGAGTTGGAGGTGGGGTCGAGTAAGGATCATCCCATTCAGTGTCAGCTGGGGTATCTGGTCTATTTATAACCTCGACTAATTTTTGTTGTAATAATTGATTGTATGATAATTGTTCGGTATACCATAAATACTCTGGAGACCTTTCCCTAGAACTAGCTACTTTAGCAGCTATTTCTAATTCTTCTCTTTTTAATCTACCTAGAGCTTCTTGTCTTTGTTCTAAAGTATCACTAGGACGCATTCCGATTTCTGTATTCATTCTGCTTAAAGCTTCTTGGCGAGTATAAACATGTCCATTTGACTCTCTGTAATAAACTATGTGAGAGGCAGATGAATCAAGTCTAATCTCTTGGCGGATTTGCCTCATGATGCCAACCTTTTGTTGGGCACGATAAAGATTTTCTATATCTTCTGGGGTAATTGCTTTTTGAGAAGAAATTTTTTGTTTAATTTTATTTTGCTGTTCTGTAAAATCTTCTTGAGCATCGGCAATCCAGTAATCTTGATGCTCTGGGCGTCGAACAGAGCTTGGTGTATCAACTTTTATATTTTCCATTCGCATGGCTCGACCTCTATCAACTTGACCTAAGTCAACCTTAGAGGCTTGAACTAACTCTAGTTGTTTTCCAGTAACTTTTGGGGAGAAGTCTTTAGTATTAGAAAATTCATGATATCCTTGAGAGATATTGAGCATTGTGAAGTCCCCTTCTGCATTTGGGGCTTCACGAACAATAAATAAGTTGCCCTGCCTATCTTGGTACATGCGACCAGGAATTGGCTCGGTTTCTGGAGAAGAAACTTCTTGAAGTTCGGTCAAATTTTCTCCTAGGTCACCGGCTAGAAGAGCGTCTAGGGCAGCGTTGGCCTCAGATTCCTTTTTGTCGGCTATTTCTTGGACAAATGCTTCTAAGTAGTACTCCATTTCATCTTGCGAAGCTTGATAATGCATTTTTATCAAATTGCTCTCTGACCAGGTCTTATGCTCTGTTGAGTTAAAGGCAATAGTCATACCTCTTAAAGCTTCTTTGTTGTCAAAATCCTCTAAAACAGCTTCTAGTTTTTTAAGGGTTTCTAATTCTCCCCAACCAGTATAGTGCTTTACTTCTGCTAATCTATATTTGCCTTTTAATTCTGCGGCTAGACTCTTTGCTTGTTCATTTTCATTTTTTGCTTTTTTAAGCTCCTCAATATTTCCATTTGCTCTAGCTAATAAACTATTTAAATCAACACCTCTTCCTATTTTAATATTTCCTGAAACGTGGTAGGATAATTTTCCTTTTTCTTTGACAATATTAATATTCAAAGGAAGAGCTTGGTCTAAATCTGTAATTTGACCTAAAATCTCGTCTAATTTTTTTAAGAAATCTTCGACTTCAGCTTCTGGAATTCCTTCTTCAAGTTTAATAGAAGCAACATTGTATTTTCCTTTCAAAGATTCAATGGCGGCAGCTGGGTTAAAAGGCGGCTCTGGAGGTGGAGCTGGAACAGCTTCAGGAGCAGGAGGTGCAACAGAAGCAGCTGCTGCGTCTTCACCTTCTTCTTCGCCTGAAGCATCAAGGTCTAATCTATATTTATCAGGAACTGGACCAGTTACTTTTTCAAATTTATTAATATTATCTCTGATAAATTGCCTAAATCCTTCTGCATCTTCATATTTAGCAGGAATAATTAATCTATTCTGTCTTTTTTCAAGACTTGCTCCATGGCCAATGAATATAGCCATTGGACGACGATAGGCATCTTCTATTAATTCTTCGATACCTGGGTCTGACAAAGCTTCTTTAAGGGTATTTATAGTTGTTTCTAAATCGTCATCTGTAACACTGCCATCTAATTGTATTTTAGCTACGAATAAATAATTTTCTTCTAGGTCTTTAATAGCTTTAGCGCGATCAAATATTGTGACTATTTCTGGGCCAGTTCCTGCTTGCTCAGCCCAGCTCTGATGAACTGTTTCAAGAACTTGTAATATTTTTTCAGTAGATGAGCCAGCATACATCATTACAACTTTATCAGGGGTAACATCGCTATCAACTCTATCAATACCGGTGCCAAAATCAAAGCCTATGGCTGGGTCTAATTTTTTACCTTTAGCCTGAAATTGCTGTAAAGCAGATACTAAATTATTAATTGTTTTTCTAGTGGCAGTATAATCTTCTGATGGTAGTTTGATTGGCTTGGTAATTCCAAAAACATCTTGGATATTTTTAACAGCTGATTTAATACTTTCTTGATCCCCGTCGATAATATCATAACGAGATCTAGCAGCAGACGGAGCTTCTGGAGTAGTGACTGGAGGAGTAGTAGCGGCGGCTTTAAGGTCACTAAGAAGACCAGCCTTGTCAAGGTTTTGAGCTATTCTATTTATTTTTGATCTTGGCTCTGGCATATATTTATTTACCTATTGATTGAATCATTGGTCTTAATAATTGTCTAATTTGAAAAACTAGTTTAGGGTCTTGGAAATTTAATCTCTCTAAGATTAAGTTCGTTAAATCTGTATCCTCTATTCCAATTAATTTCTCTCCTGCTAAAGTATCTAATATAGCTTTCTTTATTTTTTCAATTACTGCCCTAACTTGTTCTGGATCGGCAATTATTTCAGGAGTTCCCCAATGCTCTTCTTGGGCTTCATTTAAAGCATCGATAATCACTTGTCTGGAGGTGAGTCGTCC
>CAZNEH010000030.1:0-12523 GCA_964572175.1 uncultured Gammaproteobacteria bacterium | reverse complement strand
CAATTCCTCCATGTGGCGGTACTCCATATTTAAAAGCTTCTAGCATGTGGCTAAACTCTTTTTTCTGATCTTCATTAAATCCAATTAGCTCAAAAACTTTTTCTTGAACTTCGGGCTGGTGAATTCTCATTGATCCCCCGCCGACCTCTACTCCATTTAAAACTAAATCATGTTGCCAAGATTTAGCCTTACCCGGATCTTTGTCAAAATTCTCTGGATCTTGAGGCTGAGTAAACATATGATGAGCTGGCGCATAATGACCATCTTCTAATTCTGGTTCAAATAATGGCCAGTCTACTACCCAAGCAAAAGCTAATTCATTTGGATCATTTTTGTCTTTACGTAAATCAGGTTTATCAGTTCCATATTTATCCATCGCCTCTTGCCAAGTAATTCTAATAAACGGGGTGCTGGTAATTTTTTTCTCTGGGCAAACTTTTTTCACTAGCTCAATAAACATTTCTTCAGTTAACCGCAACACATCTCCTTGTTCTACAAAACTCATTTCCATATCTAGCTGGTAAAACTCTCCTGGTGAACGATCTGCCCTGGCATCTTCATCTCTAAAACAAGGGGCAATTTGAAAATATTTTTCCATTCCTCCGACCATTAGCATTTGCTTGTACTGTTGAGGAGACTGCGGCAAGGCATAAAACTTACCTGGATACCTTCGAGCCGGCACCAAATAATCCCGGGCTCCTTCTGGAGTAGATTTTCCTAAAAGCGGCGTGTCAATTTCCCAAAAATCTTTTTTATACAAAAACTCTCGAATAAAACGAACTACATCATGGCGCAACTTAATATTTTTTTGCATTCTCTCCCGACGTAAATCCAAATATCGATATTTTAGCCTCAGCTCTTCACTAGCTTCTTGCTTATCTCCTTTTTCTTCAATTTCAAATGGCGGAGTCTCAGACTTAGTAATAATTTTTAAATCTAAAGTTTCAATTTCAACTTCCCCGGTAATCATTTCTTTATTCACTTGTTTTTCCGGACGTTCATTTACCTTTCCTTTAATCTCAATCACAAATTCTGACCCCAGGTCTTTAGCCTTCTCTACTAGCTCTTTATCAAAAATACCCACTTGGCAAATTGCACTACGATCTCGCAAATCTAAAAACATCATCTTCCCCATTCCGCGGACTCGATGAACCCATCCTTTTAAAATTACTTCTTCTCCTTTTTTATTAACAATGTCTTTAATGGCTGTTCTTTGCATATATATTTATTTATTATATTTATCTCTTAAGGCTACTCCTGTTCCCACAACCCCTACGTCAGAAGCATACTTCTGAGCTTCTTCTTCATCAATATAATCCAAAGCTAAAGCTGCCTTAATTAAATAATCTCTAGTTGTATTTGGAAAACTCTTAATTGTTTTCATTCTTCTTAAAATTTCAATTGGCTTCGCTCCTCTAGGCAAAGCCGGTAAAAGACTTTCTTGAATTCTAGACAAACCTGCGTTATAGGCTGCCATAGCCAACCACTGATCCTGAGTATGTTTAAACATTTCTCCGTAATGCTTTGACCCTGCTTTAATATTTTGTTCTGGATCTGTTAAATCAAAAGCTCCATAACCTGCGGCTGTACCTGGCTTAATCTGCATTAGTCCCACTTCCCCCGCTGCTCCTGCAGCCTCATTATTAAATCTGCTTTCCACTGCTCCTATAGCTGTAATAAACTGTTCATTATTTCCTCCATGTTTTTCTATAAAACCCTTTAAATCTGCTGGCGCTTGCATTCCAGAAATAAAATCTTTTTCAGTTTCTCCAGATTCTAAAGTCTTTTTAAAAATTTCACTATTCTTTTTTAATTGTGGATGCTCTCTTATAAAATCTTCAAAACTTTTATACCCGCCATAAGAACCATAAAAGGCAAATCGACGCTCCATTTTACGATAATATTTTTGTGCTTCTACGGCTTCATCCCAACTTCTAACTTCTTCTTCTAAAAACGGCTGTACTTCTATCCGGCTATTATCTTCCCAATCTCTAGATACTTTTTCTTCTCTTTCCTCTAAAACCTTCTTATCCTCTCTTCGTCTTTGCCTATCCTCTTTAGCCGATTGTTGTTGATCTTTAAAAGCCTGTCTTTTTTCCTCATTAAACCATTGATCTGGTGGAGGAACACAACCAGCTGCTGCTAAAGCTCCTAAAGCAGCCAGCCCTTTTACTGTTTTTCTTTTTTCTAAATCAACCTGTTCTCTTCTGGGCATATTTTTATGGTTTTAATCGATTAATTAACCGTGGAAATGGAATTGCTTCTCTAATATGCTCTAATCCGCAAGTCCATTGAACTAATCTTTCCAACCCAATTCCAAATCCAGAATGAGGCACTGACCCATACTTACGTAAATCTAAGTACCATTGAAAATCTTCCAAAGGCAGCCCCTCTTCTTTAATTCGACCTAACAATTTTTCATAATCATCCTCTCTTTGTGATCCTCCAGCTACTTCCCCTACTCCCGGCATTAACAAATCACTACACAGCACTCTACTGGAATCATCTGGATCTTCTTTCATATAAAAAGCCTTCACATCTTTAGGATATTTTTCTACAAAAACTGGGCCACCAGCTTCTTCTGTAATTTTTAATTCTTCTTCTACGCCCAAATCTTCGCTACCCTCGTGTTGAACAATCTTAAAATCTGGTAATGGCTGTAAATCTCTTTCTAAAATTTTCAATTCTTCTTGATTTTTTTCTATTACTTCATTTATCACATATTTTAATAATTCTTCTTGAACTCGCATGTTTTCTTTATGATCCGCAAAAGCCATTTCCGCATCCATCATCCAAAACTCTGTTAAATGCCGACGAGTCTTAGATTTCTCCGCTCTAAACACTGGCCCAAAATCATAACCCTTGCCACAGCTCATTACCGCCGCCTCTAAATACAATTGACCAGTTTGAGCTAAATAAGCTTTGTCTTCATCAAAATAATTAACTTCAAACAACTCCGTAGTCCCTTCACAAGCATTTGGCGTAAAAATAGGCGTGTCTATCTTAATAAAATCATGCTCTCTAAAATAATCAAAAATAGCATGAATTATAGTATCTCGAACCTTTAAAACCGCCCATTGCTTACTTGATCTTAGCCATAAATGCCGCTGATCTAATAAAAAATCTGGACCATGCTCTTTTTTAGATATTGGGTAGTCTTCCTTGGGGTTTTGCAGTACTTTTAACTCTGTTACTTGAAGCTCATATTCCTCTTTTTTAGGGTGTTTACTCACTTTTCCGACCAATGTGACCGAAGCCTCCATTTTAAGGTCCTCAGGCACTAAATTTGCCTCACAAACAGCCTGAATAAAGCCAAATCCGTCTCTAAACTGTAAAAAATAGATCTTTCCTGATGATCTAAAGTTGTAAATCCAGCCTTGTAGCTTAACTTCTTGGTCTAAATGCTCCTTTAAGTCTTTGGTTGAAATAATTTCCATATAAAATAAAATCGTATTAATAATACGACTTTATTATAGTATTTTTTGCTATTTAAGGCAAATTATCGTTTAGCCCTCTTTTTTCTAACTGGAGCCTTAATTAAAACTTTATCTTTCATCTTATCTAAGTCCACAAACTTGTCAGTTTCCTCCTTAATAAAAGAAGAAGCGCTACGACCAAAAGCCATTACCTCAGTATAACATCCATGGGCCTTAGCGTATTTAATAAGCTCGGTAAAATCTCCATCTCCAGAAACCAAAATCACCACATCCAGCTTATCTACCATTCGCACAATATCCATAGCAATCCCAATATCCCAATCCCCTTTCTTGTTGCCACCGTAAAAAACTTGCAAATCTTTACTCTTTACTTCATACCCCCTCTTCTCTAAAGCTTCAAAAAAGTCTTTTTCTTTTTTTACCACATCAGTCTTAACCACATAGGCAATTGCTCGAACTAATTTTCTAGTTTTTAAACCTTCGGTTAAGATTTTTCCGAAATCAACCTTAGCCTGATGCAAAGCCTTAGCTGAATAATACATATTTTGAATATCTACAAATATTCCTACTCTCTGATTTTTTAATGTTGCCATAATTTTGTCCTTAACTTTTTAACATATTAATTGCTTTGTCCATTGCTACTTCTTGCTGACGAGCTTCTTCAAATCTTTTAACTCCCAAAGCTGCAGTTAAAGATTCTAATAACTCATTTTTATCTTCTTCAGATAAATTTTTATATTCTCTTTCTTTTAAATCATCAATTAACGGATCCAATTTAATATTTCCATCAATTACTTTTTCAAAAGCATATTTCAAAACTCCTTTAGATCTTTCCTTATCATATTCCGGCCATTGCTTTATAATTCTTTCATTCATTTGCCCTACTAAATCGTCTAATTGCTCAAATTTATGAGCTAAAATCTTTCCTGGTAAAACATACTCCTTATAATGAGCCAGCCATATATCTTCATGATCAAAGTCCTCTAATTCTTTGGCTGTCACTTGCTGATGAAAGCTGTCAGCCAAAAAATCTACTAGCCCTTCTTCTACTGTTTCCGCAGCTTCAAAATAGCTAATAATTTCTGCTTTAAAATAATCAGAAGTAAAACGATCCATCCCATCCAAAATAGATACTACCTGCCCTCGATCAGAAATTTCATTTTCTAAATTTTCATATTCTAAAATACTAACTGCTAACTTTTCTGGATTTTTAATTTTTTCTTGTTTAACTACTAATTCTTGAAGCTTAGAATTATACTCTTCTACTTCTTTATTTAACTTTTCCCTCCATTGTTCTAAATTCATCATATCTTTTTTCTTCTTAAGAATAAATATTTAACTATCTCAATTGCTGTAATTACAATTAAACTTAATAATAATACTAATCCCCACTCCATCAATCCCAAGGCTTTGGTTTTTATTAAAGTCTGTAAGAACGGCACATAAATTGCCGCCAACAAGAAAGCAAAACTAATTAAGACTCCGCCGATCAAATATTTATTAATAAATAAATTATATCTAAAGATAGAGTGCCTCATAGTTCGCACGCTAAAAACATACAGCAAGGAATCAACTCCCAAAGCAGTAAACACTACGGTCCGAGTCATTTCTAAATCTCCACTCCATTTATAATATAAATAAAATAATACAATATTAGTTAAACCAGTAATCCCACTAATAATTAAAATTAAAGACTTAATCTCGGTATCTAAAATTTTTGCCTTTCTTCCTCGAGGCGGCTCTTCCATAATTTCTTTTTCCTTAGGCTCTTGAGTTAAAGCTAAATTAGGCAAAGTATCATTTACTAAATTAATCCATAAAATTTGCGCTGCCGTCATCGGCAAAGGCAAGCCTAGCATCATGCTCCCAATAATCAATACTACTTCAGAAAAACTATCAGATAATAAATAAGAAACAGTTTTTTTAATATTATCAAAAATTCCTCGGCCTTCTTCTACTGCTCCAACAATACTTTGAAAATGATCATCTAAAATAACCATGTCTGCAGTTTCTTTAGCTACTTGAGTCCCAGAACCTAAGGCCACTCCAATGTCGGCCGCTTTTAAAGCTGGTGAATCATTAATCCCATCACCAGTCATGGCTACTACTTCTCCCCTCTTTAACCAAGCTTGGACAATCCGCAATTTATCTTCTGGGGAAACTCTAGCATACACATATGTTTCACTAACTATCTCTACTAATTCTTCGTCACTTAATTTTTCTAACTCCGTGCCTTCTAAAATATTATCCTCTTCACATGGTAGCCCTAAGTCCTTAGCAATTGCCTTGGCCGTTAACTTATGATCACCCGTAATCATGGCAATTTTAATTCCTGCTTTTTGACACAACTCCACAGTTTCTTTAGAGGTTGGTCGAAGCGGATCCTTAATTCCCACATAACCAATAAATACTAAGCTGTTTAAATCAATATCGTCTAATTCTTTTTCTTCTTTGCCAACTTTTTGATAACCCAAGGCCAAAACTCTTAAACCCTTATTACTTAATTGAACAAATTTTTCTTCAAACTTCTTTCTTTTTTCTTCAGTCAAATCTTCTACCTTATTACCAATTCTAATTTCCTTACTTCTTTCTAAAACCTTTTCTGGCGCTCCTTTAAAATAAACCATGTTAAAATCCTCTTCTGTAGCATGAAGAGTGGCCATGTATTTTATCTTAGAATCAAAAGGAATAACATCTATTCGCGGATTATTTTTTCTTTCTTTTTGATAATCAAGACCAACTTGAACCGCTGATTGAAGTAAAGCTCTTTCTGTTAAATTCCCAGAAATAACCCATTTTTCTAAGCCTTCCTCAGGGTTGTCAATCTTGGCATCATTACATAATAACCCTGCATGTAAAGCAAATAATAACTCTTCGTTTTTCTCTTCTCTTTTTTCTCTTTCGCTGGCAACCTGAAAATCATTATTCCAAGTTACTAATTCTGTTACTTGCATCTTCCCCTCTGTTAAAGTTCCGGTTTTGTCTGTGCAAATTACAGTTGTAGATCCTAAAGTCTCAGCCGCTACTAATTTTCTCACTAATGCTTTTTTCTTTAAAATTCGTTGCATGCCTAAAGCTAAAATCACTGTCACCGCTACCGCCAAGCCTTCTGGCAAAGCAGACACCGCCACAGCTACGGCTACAGTAAATATTTCAATAAATGGATCTCCCTGTAAATAACCAATCAGTAATAACAAAGCTGCTAAAATTAAAATAACCACTCCAATATTTCGAGAAAACTTATTTAACTTTTGCTGCAATGGAGTCTCCTCGTCTTTGGTTTCTTTTAAGAGTCTAGCAATATTTCCAATTTCTGTTTTTTGCCCAATCGAGCTAACCACTGCCTTACCCTGCCCCTTAGTCACTGTCGTTCCCGTAAAAATCATATTCACTCTATCTCCCAAGGCCTTCTCTTTCTCTAATTTTTCTATCACCTTATCTACTGGCTCACTTTCTCCGGTTAAAGCTGCTTCTTGAACAGATAACTTTTCTATTTCAATTAACCTGGCATCTGCTGGAATTTTATCTCCGGCCGTAATAATAATTATATCTCCAGGTACCAATTCTTGAGCATTAACCATTTGCTCTTTTCCATCTCGTAATACCCGGGCTTGCAAAGTAATAATTTCTTTTAAGGCTTGTAAAGATTTTTGAGCTCGAGATTCTTGAATAAACCCAACCACCACATTGATTAATACCGCCATTAAAATAATATATGTATCTGCTTGGTCAGCAATTTTAAAAGTCGCTCCCCCATGCTCGTGCCAAACTAAACCAAAGCTAATTCCCGCGGCAATAATTAAAATATAAATTAAAGCGCTATTAATTTGGCTCAATAATAAAACAACCCAAGAAGTTGGTTTTTGCTCTGGTAAAACATTAGCCCCAAATTTTTCTTGGCGCTTTTTAATTTCTTGTTTTTTTAACCCCTCTTTACTAGCCTTTAATCTTTTAAAAGCTTCATCAATAGATAAATTAAACATTTTATATTCCGGTCATTTTTAAAGTAACATAAGTAACAATAATTGCGGCTAAAATAAATAAACTAATTAAAATAATAATAAACAAAAAAGCTCGGCCTATAGCCAGCACTACTTCGGGAAACATCTCCCCCAATTCTTTAGATTGGTCTTTTGCTAAATCCAATAAGTCTTGAAACCCACTGAATTTCAAAAATAATTTAAATACTTGTTGTATATACCTCCACATACATATATTGTAGCATATTTTTAGCCTTCTGTCCAGCCAATATAACGCCGCGGGTGCAGGGCCCCACGGCTATAATGCTACCTCTATAACTTTATTTTCTAAATTTTCTTCAGACTTATAATAAACCGGGTAATAATTTCCTGCATATCCAAACCATTGGCCATCCTTTTTACTTTCAAACAAAACTTCGACTATTTGGCCAAACATTTTATCCTTAAAAGATTTTTGTAAACCTTCATTAATTTCTTGCATTTTTTGAGATCGCTGAATCTTTACTTGTTCATCCACTTGGTCTGGCATGGTCGCCGCCGGAGTCCCCTCTCTGGGGGAATACCTAAATATATGAATCTTTAAAAATCTACATTCTCGAACAAACTCGCAAGTTTGAGCAAACTCCATTTCTGTTTCTCCAGGAAACCCAACAATCACATCTGTAGTAAATCCAAACAGTGGATAGTCCTTATAAAAACTTTTTACAATTTCTAAATATTGTTCACTAGTGTAATTACGATTCATTCTTTTTAACACATCCTCTGACCCGGCTTGTAGAGATAAATGCAAATGCGGACACATTCTTAGATCTTTAAACAAATCTAAAAACTTTTTATTATCATAAACATACTCTGGATCAATAGAAGAAAGTCTAATTCTCTCTACCATGGTCTCTTGTAAAATCTTAAGCAACAAATCTGCCAAGTCTAAACCCTCCCATTTATACTGTCCAATATTAACCCCCGTAATTACAACCTCCCTGCAATCTTCTTTAACCTTTTCTTTAATCTGCTCAATAATTTTTTTTGGGTCTCGACTAATCGATTTACCTCTTCTAAGTCGTGTCACACAATAAGTACAATGGCTATCACACCCAGTTTGAATTTTAATATTCACGCGAGTTTTTGTTTCCTCTCCCCCCTTCCCCCTCTCCACGTCTGGAGAGGGGGTGATTTTATTTAGAAGATCATCTATTATAGTTTCTTTGTTTTTGAAATAATAATCTATTTCTTCTAACTCAAAATCCGAGCACCCCATCATCGCAATCTTGGCTTGCGGATTAGCTCTTTTTAGTTTTCGAATTAATTGCCGAGTATCTCGATCTGCCCCATGGGTCACTGAACAACTATTTACCACGATTAAATCAGGATCTTTCTCAACAATAGAAAAACCTTTATCTTCTAGAGCTTCTCCTAGCTCTCTGCTTTCGGCCTGATTTAAACGGCAACCTAGGGTTTTGATTAATACTTTCATAACCCTAGCCTAGCACTATTGTTTTAATTTATCAACCTTGTCTAATTTCTCCCAAGGCAAATCTAAATCCCCTCTTCCAAAATGCCCATATGCGGCAATTTGTTTATATATCGGTTTAAGTAAATCTAATTCTCTGATAATTTCTGCTGGCTTTAATGGAAAATTATCTCGTACTAGTTGGACTAATTTGTCTTGCTCTATTTTTCCAGTGCCAAAAGTATCAATCAACACAGAAGTAGGCTCTGCTACACCAATGGCATAAGAAAGCTGCACTTCACATTTATCTGCTAATCCTGCGGCTACCAAATTTTTAGCAATATACCGAGCCTCATAAGCTGCAGAACGATCTACTTTAGAGGGATCTTTCCCTGAAAAACATCCTCCCCCATGTCGGCCCATTCCTCCATAAGTATCTACAATGATTTTTCGCCCGGTTAAGCCTGCATCTCCTGGAGGCCCGCCAATAATAAATTTACCAGTTGGATTAACATGATAAATTGTTTTCTCGTCTAAATAATCTCCACACACTGGTTTAATAATTTTTTCAATAATATCTTCTTTGATCTGAGCATGTTCTACGTCTGGAGCATGCTGAGTAGAAATAACTACTGTGTCCACTCTCTTGGGCTGACCATCTTCGTACTCCACAGTCACTTGGCTTTTACCATCTGGTCGTAAATATTTTAATTCTCCGCTTTTTCGAACTTCGGCCAACTTTCTAGTTAGCTTATGAGCTAAATCAATCGGCAAGGGCATAAACTCTTTAGTCTCATTAGTGGCATAGCCAAACATCAATCCTTGATCCCCTGCTCCTTGCTCTTCATGTAAACCAGCGTCATCATCAACTCCTTGAGCAATGTCTGGACTTTGCTCGTCTATACTAGTTAGTACTGCACAGGCCTTGTGATCAAATCCATAAGTGGCGTCATTATACCCGATCTCCTCAATTGTCTGGCGAACAATTTTTGGGACATCAGCATAACACTTGGTAGAAATCTCACCCGCAATTAAAACTAAGCCAGTAGTAACCATAGTTTCACAAGCTACCCGGCCATTAGGGTCTTCGGCTAAGATATAATCTAACACTGCGTCTGAAATTTGATCGGCAATCTTGTCTGGATGCCCCTCAGTCACAGACTCTGAGGTAAATAATTTTCTTTCCATTTTTGTAATTTTAATTTTTTAAAACAAAAAACCTCTTACCCCAAAAGTTAGAATAAGAAGTTTTTTGTTCTTAATATCTTCCCCAGGGGGTAGGATTTACCACCCAGCTTAATCTGGGTTGGCAGGTAGTCGACGGGCCTAATCCCTCGTACCTTTCTTGATATTTAATAATTTTGTAAGAGCTTTTTGGTGGGGTGTATAGGAGTCGAACCTATGACCTTCTCCTTAAAAGGGAGCTGCTCTACCAGCTGAGCTAACACCCCCAACCTAAATATGGCCCTTTGGCCAATTCTAAAAAGATTATAACAAGTCCATGAAAATATGTCAATACTTATCTCACCACCACTGCTCCAGGTCCTTTTTCTAGCTTTTTAAACAAAACATACTTCTTCCTTTGATTCTTTCTTTTACTAGCAAATAGATTAGTACAAACCCGAATAAACCCATTATCAATCACTTCTTGTTCTGGAATTAACTCCACCGCTTTATACTTATCAATCAAAGTATTTCCCAAGGCTGTAATCTCTCTTTCTTCAGCTAAAATCTCTTGATCTTGCTGATTCAATTCTATCTCTAAATTTTGTCCATTTAAATTAAAACCAGTAGCCACTTTTCTCTGATTCTTTACCTTGCCTCCTGCTCCTTTAAACTTCAATCCATCTGCCAAGCCAGCTTCTTTTAATTTTTCTAAAGCCTCTTCCGAAGAACCCCCTACTGAAGAAATTTTTTCTAAAACAATAACTCTAGAATGATAACTTGGCCCACCTCTAGCTTCTCCAGTGTATTCTTCCACTACTCTAAAACCAAAAACCTCCATTGCCTTTTTAAACTGCTCTGGATTTTTTAAATCTAAGCTATAAATATTGTTTATCACCACTCTCCCCCCTTCAGTTAATACTCTATTTAATTCTTGTAAAGACTGAATCCGATCTATTTCTCCCTTAGTATGATAATACCTGGTATAGTGCCAAGCTAAAGTAAAATTAGCATAATCAAAAGACTCATCTCTAAATGGAAGTTGCAGAAAACTTCCTAAAGCTTTTTTGCCTCCTGGCTCTACAAAATGCTCTTTATTTAAATCAATGCTAATAACTCTATCCTGCATATCTTCATGAAAATGAGCCTTCAACATTTCTGGCCCAGAAGCAATATCTAAAACCCTTACCCCTTCCGGTGATCTTCCACTTTCTTGAGAAAACTTTTTAATCAAAGATCCAGAAACTCTATTAGCATTAGCTTGATAACTTCGACTTCCTAAATCAACATACCCTTGGGCATAATGCCGGCCATATTCTTGCAAAAATGTTTTAAATCTTTCTTCTCCCATTTGCTTAGTGTGTCTAAATATCTGCATCATTCTAGCAAAAGCAGAAAAATAATATCTAGCCAACTCTGGACTAACTTCTAGGTCTGGCAACTTACCCTCTTGGTCAGTTTGCACCAACATTCTTTGTTCCAACTCTGTTAAAGGAACCCCTTTTAAAAGTTTTTGTACTACATAATGCTTAGCTAAAATATGATTATGAATTCCTTCTTCAATAGTATTAGCTCCGATTAAAGTATGAACCGTCAAATCATGATCTAATCCAAAACGATATACCCTCGCTCTTTGCTGCAATCGATCAGCTTCTGTCCATGGCTCATTGTAAAACACCACTTCATCAGCCGCAGAATAATCCACCCCTACATCAGCTGTTCCTCCGCTAACAATCAATAAGAATTTTTCGTCCGTTTCCGCTAATTCTCTTTGTAGCTTATTGCGCTCTTCTGTAATGACGTCTCCATAAATAACTCTCACTTTAACATTTTCTGGTAAATTCATTTGACCTATAATAGATCTCTCTCCGGTGATCACTCCGTCAATATATCCATTAACAAACATTACTACTTTATTATGTCGCTCAAATATATCACCCAACAATTCTCCAGCCGCCTCAATTTTAGCTCCCCTCATTCCTGGAGTTGGGTCAACCATCTCTGGATTAAGAATAAACTGCCTTAACACGGCCATTTTCTCCATTGCTGTCAACTCATCTTCCTCTAATAAAGCCTCATAAGTGTCTTGCTCAATTTCTGATAATTCAAATTCAACTAACTTTTCAGTTAACTCGGGCATTGGTACACTCTCTTCTAAAGACTTCATCTGCATTCTAGGCACTAATAAACTCCTTAACTGGATCATATCTCCTTTTACAATCTGCCGCACTAAAGACTTGCTACTAGCTTGACCAAATTGCTCTGGATACAACATCTTTAAAGTAATCGCAATGTCTCGAACAGTATTGGGAACCGGCGTTCCCGAAAGTAAAGCTACATACTTACCTTCCCCATTCACTTTGTCTGATAGCCTGGTCAACTGTCTAGATCTAGTTCCTTTTATATTTTTAAATTTATGGACCTCATCAACTACCAACATATCAATTTCTCTTTCCTCTAAAATCTGTCCATATCCATTTTTTTCTGGCATT
>CAZNEH010000029.1:0-12705 GCA_964572175.1 uncultured Gammaproteobacteria bacterium | reverse complement strand
AAAATATAGACAGACACTAGCCAGAAACCAGCTATCGCGAAAAAGAAGCATTTCAGCACTTCGCGAATATGGATGATGGTTGCCCTTCTTTCAAGTTGCTGCCAAACTCCTCTGTCTTCTGGAATAAGGCAAACAATCTTGCAACCAGGCACCTTGCTCTGGCACTTGGAGCAAGTGACGGTCATGCGCAGAGACTGGGGACGAGACATGAAGACCTCCTTGGTCTACTGAAGAAAGGGGCCGTCGTTTGTTACGAGCCGACGGCATGACTCATCGCTTATTCACGGGCCTTGGATTCACACACATTAATGCAAATGTTGAACCGCAGAGAATCGCACCCAAGACAACTCCAATGCGATCACCACCTGACATTATGTAGCCCCAACCAGCGCCAAGCAAAGCTCCAAAGAAAAAACAGAAAAGTACTACGGTAATCCTGATAAAGATCATTGCTCACCTCCTTCCTCAGGATGTTGGAGAATATGCCACTCGTCTGGCTCGACTCCGTACTGGCGAAGAATCTCGTCTCGCTCCGCGCGCAAAGGAGCGTCTCTTTTCTTCTTTCGAAGAATAGGAAGAGCAACTATTAAGATTCCTCCGACCCAGGCTGTAATTGAGGCGATCCAAAAATCAATCTTGGGAACTGAGACATTATTAACAGGAGTGGTCATTACTGAAACGAAAAGAAACGTCAGTAAAAACGAAGTTGCCATGGCCCAAACACCAGACTGCAATTGCTTGTTTAGATACTTCACTCGTTGACTATCTTCTATCGTAAGCAACACGACCTTGGGACCGCGGCGCTTGCCCGTGCCACCACAGTATCCACAAGTGTCAATTCGATGTTCGGCAGGCTGACGCGTTTGCATTTTTTGATCTCCGTGATGTTAGGGACAGAACACTGTTCTGTCCCTACAGGTGAAAGGTGCGATATCCCTCGGGATTGAGGGATAGGTAATTATAAAATAACGTCATATTGTGTCAATGGTAATTGACGTAATTTCTTTATATGCTTGAATTATATTGAAATATAAATATATTTATGGTATAAATGTTGTCAATTAAATTGACATAGTATATAATGGAAGCATGCAATCCCTCGACTACGCCCGGGACTGTAAAAATAATAATTTTATGCAGGAAGAATACATCTTACAACAAATCGGTTTATCAGAAAAAGAATCTAGGGTTTATCTAGCTTGTCTTCAATTAGGCGAAGCCAGTATTTTGCAATTAGCAAAAAAATCAGAGCTAAAAAGACCCCATGTATATAATGTAGTGGAATCATTATCTGCTTTAGGCTTACTAAGTAAAACTCAAAAGCAGGGTAAAACTTTATATGTAGCTGAAAATCCTAAAAGTCTTAAGCAACTCTTAAAACAGCGAGAAGAAAAAATCAATCAAATCCTCCCCTCTTTAGAAGCGTTCTACAATGTTCCACGTGGAACAAAACCAAAAATTAAAATTTATGAAGGAAAAAAAGCCCTTCATGAGCAGTATGTTAAAATGTGTGAAAGTTCAGAAATTGATTTTTTTGGAGTTTCTGTAAGCCATGTTATAAATACTCTTCCAGAAACTGCGGATTTTTTATTAAAAGAGTTTAAAAGAAAAAAAACAAAGGTAAGAGAGTTATTTAATTATAGTAAAGCTGATATAGATTTTGCTAAAAAATATAAATCTCCTTATCATAAAATAAAAATCATTCCTGAGGGAAAAGAGTTTTTTGGAGATAATGCTTTATTTGATAATAAATTAGTTATTGTTTCTTTAGAAAACCTATTTATGATCGTTATTGAGGCTGAAGACTTATATAAAACATTTAAAACAATGTTTGACTTAGTTTGGGAGTCTGTAGAGTAATTTTGTAGCACACATAGATTCCTTCGACAAGCTCAGGATAAATGTTCCACAGTGCACCATTCGGTTCACTGTTCCACGTGGAACAATATGAACAATAATAAAAACCGCGGATAAACGCGGCTTTTTTTGTGGGTGGACCTGCGGGGAATCGAACCCCGTACCTCTCCCATGCCATGGGAGCGCTCTACCAAGTGAGCTACAGGCCCGTGGCGTTTCAGCTTTGCTGAACCGCACGGGTAAACCCGTATCGAATAAAGGTAATATACACTATTTGTAGAACATGGTCAATGTTCCACGTGGAACAGTGTGTCCCGGACAGGAGTTGAACCTGTATTTGCCCCTTAGGAGGGGGCTGTTCTATCCAGTTGAACTACCAGGACCCGTGGCGTTTACTTTGTAACCGCACGGGTAAACCCAATTATCTATCCAATTGAATTTACCACTGCGGTTATGAACGATAGTGAATAAACGCCTGTGGCTACCAGGGCCAGTGGCATTTGCTTCGCAACTGCACTGGTAAACTTATTTATGTGTCGTACAATATTAATTAATCAAAAAACTGTAAAAACTAGCTGCATATTCAGCTAAACCATTAGTTTTTAGATCATAAATGTACAAACCAACAAAAATAGAGATAAAAACAACTGCTAGAATAATAATCGTAAGTAAATCTTTTTTAACGAATTTTAACATAATTATAATTAGTTATTTGTTATTACTATATACTAAAAAGCCTGACTTGAAAAGTTTAAGCAATTATAGTATGGTAACAATACAAAATAATTAAATTTAACTTAGAAACTATGGGAGTATTTAATAAAGAAATGGAGGATGTCCAAGTAGACAATAAAAGTGCTGAAACTATTATTGGGCCATCAGTTAAAGTGGAGGGAGCTTTTAGCGGAGAGGCTAACGTTTTAGTAGAAGGCGAAGTAATTGGAAACTTAAAAACTAAAGGAAACTTAACCGTGGCTGAAGGAGCAAAAGTCGAAGCTGAAGTAGAAGCAGCTAACTTATTAGTTTCTGGAGAAATCATTGGCAATGTTAAATGTCATGGAAAAATTGAATTAACTCCTAGCGCTAAAGTAACTGGTGATGTAGAAACACAAATTATTTCTGTTCAAACTGGAGCTATGATCCAAGGACGTTGTTTAACAAACAAAGAGCCTGAGTCTCCCGACGAGGGCGCTGATAAGAAAGTTGATCGCAAAGAAATTTTAGACAAAAAGAAAAAATAATAGAGAATGTTTTTTTATTTCTACGACACGTTTGTAAATAGTAAAAAACATGAAGGTGTTTTGTCGCAAGTTGAAAACCGGTTAATCGAGCTTGGAATTAACGGACGGATTGAAAAATTTTCTGTGCTTAAAAACATGGAAGAGATGATTAAGGACGGAATTAAAAATGAAGCCCACACTGTAGTGGCGGTTGGGGACGACAGCACATTTATAAAAGTAATGAGAGTGGTTAGTAAACACAAAGATATTGTTCTAGGATTTATTCCAGTAGGGCAGAACACTAAACTTGCTCACTTACTAGGAATCGAGAATGCTTTAGAAGGTTGTGATGTTTTATCTAAGCGATTAACTAAACGTTTTGACCTAGGACAAGTAAGAGAGCATTGTTGGTTAACTAGCTTAGAAATGCCTGAAGCTGGCCAAATAAAGCTTAAATGTGACAACAAGTACACAGTGACAACAACTAACCCACAAACTGATTTAAGTATTTGTAACTTGGGTAGAATCTGGCAGCAAGATGATCAGCTATATAATATAGAAGACGGAAAATTAAATGTAGTAGTAACCACAGACGACCAAGCAAGTTTAAAAATTTTTGGAAACAAGGCTGGAGATAAAGAAGGAGTTTTTCCAGTTAAAAAAATCGAGATCACTAGTCAAGATAAAGCAGATGTGATTGTGGATCATGACATAAAATTAAAAACTCCCTTAGAAGTAACAATTAAGCCAAAAGCAATTAAGATAATTGTAGGCAAAGACCGAAAGGTAAATTAATATGAATGTAAGTGAAATCATCCGCCAATTAAAAACCAGTCGAGAAGAATTTTTTCCATTAGTGAAAGAACTTGGTTTTGATATTGGTGAACGCGCTATTAAAGTCGATGACCGAATTGCCAACAAGCTAATGGAAGCTATTCGTGTTTATAAAAAATCTGGTAAAAAGAAAAGTTTGTTTGCTGATGAGTCTGTAGCTGAAGAATCCACAGAAAAAGAAGATGCCGAAGAGGGGGAAGAGAAAAAAACTTTAGCTCTGCCAGAAAAAATTAGTGTAAAAGATTTGGCTGAAAAATTAGAAAAAGGAATCACTGATATGATTTCCATATTAATGCAACAGGGGATCATGGCCACGATTAATGAAGATTTAGACTTTGATACAGCTAGTATTATTTTAGAAGATCTGGGCTATGAAGCAATAGCTGAAGAAAAGAAAGACGAGGGCGCAGAAACAAGTAAAAAACAAGAGGCTAAATTAAAAGAGATCCTAGATAAAGAACAGGCTGGCGAGGTTAAGTTAGAGGCTCGACCACCGGTAATTGTAGTAATGGGACATGTGGATCATGGTAAAACTAAGCTTTTAGACGCAATTAGAGAAACAAATGTAGTTGATCAAGAAGCTGGAGGCATTACTCAAAGTATTGGTGCTTACCAAGTAGAGCGTAAGGGCAAGGACATCACCTTTATTGATACTCCTGGGCATGAAGCTTTCACTGCGATGCGTTCTAGAGGGGCAAATATTGCTGATTTAGCTATTTTAGTAGTGGCTGCTGATGATGGAGTTAAGCCTCAGACCATTGAAGCTATTTCTATTTTAGAAAAAGCTGGACTGCCGTTTGTGGTAGCCATTAATAAAATCGATAAAGAAGGTGCGGATCCAGAAAAAGTTAAAAAAGGATTATCTGAACTTAATTTAATTCCTGAAGACTGGGGCGGTAAAACTATTTGTGTGCCAATCTCTGCCAAGCAAGGAACTAATATTGAAGACTTATTAGACATGGTTTTATTGTTAGCTGAAATGGAAGAAGAAAAGATGGTGGCTAACCCTAATAGAGATGCAGCCGGAACTATAGTTGAATCTAAAATTGATAAAGAGGCTGGGCCAGTAGCTACTGTATTAATTCAAACTGGGACCCTGAAGATAGGGGACGAAGTTTTAGTTGGTGATGTAGTTGGAAAAATTAAAGCGATGCAAAACTGGAAAAATGAAGATGTTGAGCTAGCTGAACCAGGAATGCCAGTTCGAATTTTGGGATTAAAAGGAGCGGCCGTAGTTGGAGACATCTTGCAAGCAGGAGCAGATATTAAATCTGTTAAAAAACAATCTAAGCGTTATCGTCAATTTGGATTTATTGAAATGAAGAAAGCAGAAAAAGAAGGAAGTAAAGTAAAATTACCTTTGATTATTAAAGCTGACACTCTAGGTTCTTTAGAAGCTTTAGTAGCCACCTTAAATAAAATTAAATCTGAAGAAGTAGAAATTGATATTGCTAAAAAAGATTTAGGAAGTATTACTGAGAAAAATTTAACTCAAGCTGTAGACAGTGGAGGCATGGTTATTGGATTTAATGTAGACCTAACTCCAGGAGCTCGAGATGAAAATGTAATTTTAAATGTCCCGGTTAAAAGCTCGGCGATTATTTATGAGTTAATTGATTTTGTAAAAGAAAAATTAACTGACTTACTTCCTCCTGAAATTTCTTATGAACAAACTGGGGCTATGAAAATCTTGGCCATCTTTAAAACTGCCAGTAAGCACATGATTGTTGGTGGTAAAGTTGAAGAAGGGGAATTAAAAGATGGCGCGTTGATTAAGGTGAAACGTGGCGGTAAACAAGTTGGAGAAGGAAAAGTTTCTCAATTACAAAGTGAAAAGAAAAATGTTTCTAGTTTAGAAAAAGGTAAAGAAGGCGGAGTTCGTTATGAAGGTGAATGTAAATTAGAAGAAGGCGATATTTTAGAAACTTACGAAAAGGTAGAAAAGAAAAGAACATTAGAAGAAGTTAAATAAACATGTCACATCGAATGGCTCAAATTGATGAGCTGGTAAAACATAAATTAGGAGAAATAATGGTTCGGGAGTTAGAATGGCCTGGAGATTCTTTAGCGACCATTTCTAAGGTGAAAACTTCGCCGGACCTGAGACACACTTCTGTTTACGTTAGTGTAATTCCTCATAATAAAAGTGGCTCAACTTTAAGTTTTTTAAATCGCAAGGCTGGGCAATTACAAAAGGCTTTAAACAAGGCGGTTAAACTTCGAAATATACCGCGGATTAAGTTTGAGCTCGACTTTACAGAGCATGAAGCGTCTAAGATTGATAAATTGATTGAGGAGATTGAGTAAACGTGATATAATTTAGATAGATTAAGGCATCTCTCCCCGGAGAGGTGTTTTTGTTTTATGGATAAATTATTACCAGAACGTAAATTAAATCGATGGCATAAATTTGATTATTCAAATAATGGTTTTTATTTTGTTACAATCTGTGTGAAATATAGGGTTAAATTTTTTGGTTCGGTTAAAAATGGAAAAATGATTTTGAATAAATATGGGCGGGTTGTGGAACAACAATGGTTATGGTTGGAAAAACAATATCCGTGGATTAATTTGGACGAATTTATAATTATGCCCAATCATTTACATGGGATAATAAAAATAAATAGGGGAAACCATGTAGGGACAACCCTAGGGTTGTCCCTACACAAAAAACAAAAATTGTACAAACGTCAAAAAAATTTGTTATCAAAATCAATCTGTGCGTTTAAAACCACGTCATCAAAAAAAATTCGCCAAATTAATCATTATAATTTTACCTGGCAACGTTCGTTCCACGACCGGATCATTCGTAATGAAATGGAATTGAACAGAATTAGGCATTATATCCGTCAGAACCCTAAAAAATGGTACAGGGATCGGAATAATAGAGGAATATTAATGTAAAATATTCAGTCGTACGGTAAAATCGTACAACTGAAAAGTGTATATAAACCAGGGTACAATTTATACCCCCTTTTGGTCAGTTGTCCTAAAAAATCGGACGACTGCAACCGTCGACAAATTGTCGACGACTGAGATAAAAGAATAGTTTCGAGGAGGGGTTTTTATGTAAAAAATGTTATAATTAAGACGTACTTGACAATAATCCTAATAAATAGTAAGGTACTTGGTCAATATGAAAAATTTAGATCAAGTAAAAAAAGACATAATCGAAGAAATCCGGCAGGCTCGGCACGTCCTTTTAATTGGGCATCAAAGACCAGATGGAGATGCGGCTGGATCGTGTTTAGCCTTGGCTCATTACCTAGAAGATTTGGGTAAAGACTACACGGCTTTTTGTTTAGACGCCTTAAACCCTTATTTAGATTTTTTACCTAAAGCAGAGGAGATTAACAGCGACCCTGAACACGAAGTTTGGAAAGACAAAGACTTTGATTTAATGATTGTGGTAGATTCTGGAGATCTAAAGCACGCGGGAATTGCGCCGTATATAAATGATTTAACCCATGACTATAAAATCATTAATATCGACCATCATGGAACTAATGAACACTTTGGAGATCATAACCTGGTAATAACTGACGCGTCCTCGACTTGTGAAATTATTCATGATTTACTTGATGGCGTTCACTCTTTAAATAAAGAAATAGCTACTTGTTTGTTAACCGGCATTGTCACAGACACTGGCGGGTTTTCTAATTTAGCCACTACTAGCTCAGCCATTGAGGCAGCCTCTAAGCTTTTACTTAAAGGAGCAAACATGCGACAGATTACAGCTAATACTTTGAATCATAGACCGTTTAATGCTTTAAAGTTATGGGGCAAGGCTTTAGAGAGATTAGAAGAAAGTGGAGACACAGGAGTGGTAACTACGGTAATTACTTTAAAGGATTTAGAAGAATGTGGAGCAGGTGATGATGCGCGAGATGGAGTAGCTAACTTTTTAAACTCTTTAGACCAAGTAAAAACTAAAGCGGTAATGCTATTTACGGAGCGCCCGGATGGAAAAATTAAAGTAAGTTTACGAACTACTAGTCCATTGATTAATGTGGCTGAATTTGCTAAACTAATGGGCGGAGGAGGACATCCTAAAGCAGCCGGATTTGAAATCGAGGGTAAAATAAAAATTACTGATCAAGGCTGGAAAATAATTTAAGAAGATCTAGACAAGCTAGATCACAACAGCACAAATTAAATAGTAAACAAACATAAAAATATGCTTATACCAACAGTAATTGAAAAAAATCAAACTGGAGAAAGAGCTTATGATATTTATTCTCGATTATTAAAAGAGAGAATAATTTTTTTAGGCCAAGCCATCGACGATCAAGTCGCTAATACTGTAATTGCTCAATTATTATTTTTAGAATCAGAAGATCCTAAAAAAGATATTAAAATTTACATTAATACTCCAGGTGGGTCTGTAACTGCGGGCCTAGCAATTTACGACACTATGCAATATGTAAAATGCCCAGTACAAACTATTTGTATTGGCATAGCCGCATCTATGGGAGCCGTGTTATTAGCCGCTGGTGAGCCAGGAAAGAGAATTGCTTTACCAAATGCGGAAGTAATGATCCATCAAGTAATGGGGGGAGCTGAAGGGCAAGCCTCTGATATTAAAATTCGAGCTGAACATATCTTGAAAATCAAAGATAGATTGAATAAAATTTTAGCTACTCATACTGGCCAGGAATTAAAGAAAGTAGAGAAAGATGCAGACCGAGATTTCTACATGTCTAGCGAAGAAGCCAAGAAATACGGAGTAGTGGACAAAATTATCAAATAGTGCTAGAATAGGTTCACAAGATAACAATTAATTGATGATCTGGGTGAGAAAGACTGGTAAACTGGTATAAATTTATACATTCTTCATATAGAAACCACAATTTAGCCAAGGAAAACAGGCTTTTTCCGCTCAGGAAGAAACCATATGTTAGAAACATTATTAGCTCCAATCTTACTAGTTTTAGGACTAGGTGTTGGATTAGCAGCTGGTTATTGGGTTAGAAAACTAATTGCCGCTAAAGAAAAAGATTCTGCCGAAGCAAAAGCAGAAAAGATTCTTCAAGATGCCAAATCTAAAGAGCAAGAAGCTCTAATTCAAGCCAAGGATAAAGCTATTGGCATTATTGAAGATGCAAAAAAAGAAGAAGGTGAGAGACGAGGGGAGTTACAAGGTTTACAAAAACGTTTGGAAAAAAGAGAAGGTTTATTTGACCAAAAACTTTTAGACTTAGAAGGTAAACAACAAAGCCTTTTAGATAAAGCTAAAAAAATTGAAGGTATTAAAAAAGAGCTGGGCAACATTAAAACCGAGCAATTATCTAAATTAGAAAGAATCGCTGGCTTAGACAGAGAAAAAGCTAAAGAGGTTTTATTAGCAGAAGTAGAAAAGAAAGCCAAGGAAGATATCGCTTCTCGAATGAGAAAGATGGACCAAATTGGCTCTGAAGAGTGGGACACCAAAGCTAAAGAGATGATGACCACAGCTATTCAACGTTGTGCTTCTTCTCATGCTGCCGAAAGCACCACTACTGTAGTACAACTTCCTTCTGATGAAATGAAAGGACGAATTATTGGTCGTGAAGGTAGAAATATTAAAAGAATTGAAGAATTAACTGGAGTAGAAATTATTGTAGATGATACTCCGGAAGCAATTATTGTTTCTGGTTTTTCGCCTATTCGTCGTCACTTAGCAAAACGTGCTTTAGACAAATTAGTTACTGATGGACGAATCCATCCAACTAAAATTGAAGATGCGATTGAAACTTCTAAAAAAGAATTAGCTCTAGATATTAAAAAAGCTGGGGAAGAAGCCTTATATGAAACTGGTGTTTCTGGCTTAGACCCAAAATTAGTTCAAATTCTAGGACGTTTGAAATATCGAACTTCTTATGGACAAAATGTTTTACGCCATAGTGTAGAAACATCTCATTTATCAGCTTTAATCGCTGAAGAATTAGGTGCTAACGTAGCCGTAGCTAGAAAAGCGGGGTTATTACATGATATTGGTAAAGCAGTTGACCATGAAGTACAAGGTACTCATCCAGAAATTGGACGAGACATTGCTAAGAAGTTTAACTTACCAGAAGAAATCATTGCGCCGATTTTAAATCATCATGAAGATCATCCACCAACTCTAGAATCTGTGATTGTAAAAGTTGGAGATGCTATTTCTGGAGCTCGACCTGGGGCGCGTAAAGATACTTACGAACAATACTTACAAAGACTAGAAGAGCTAGAAGATGTAGCGGCTGGCTTTGATGCCGTAGAAAAAGTTTACGCTATTCAAGCTGGTAGAGAAGTTCGAGTATTTGTTACTCCAGATAAAGTTGATGATTTAGGAGCTGAAAAATTAGCTCGAGACATTGCTAAAAAAATTGAAGAAGAGCTTAAATACCCTGGTGAAATTAAAGTAAACGTAGTCCGTGAGACTAGAGTAGTTGAATTCGCTAGATAAAAATGAAGATCTTATTTTTTGGAGACATTGTTGGTAAAATTGGCCGACAAGCTTTAACCAAAGAATTACCAGGCTTAAAAGATAAGTATAAGCCGGATTTAGTGTTGGCCAATGCTGAAAACTTAGCTCATGGAACAGGCTTAACTCGAAGCACAGTTGCTGAAATGCAAGAAGCAGGAGTTGATTATTTTACGTCTGGGAATCATGTCTTTGATAAACCAGTGGCAGAAGAATTTTTAGATGAAGCTGACTGCCCAGTAATTAGGCCGGCTAATTATCCAGATGGAACTTCAGGAAAAGGCTATAAAGTTATTAATAATCTTTTGCTGGTAAACTTAATGGGCCGAGTGTTTATTGATGAAGAATTTTCTGATCCCTTTGATAAGTTAGATGAAATTCTAAAAGAACATCCAGAGATAAATAATGTTTTTGTTGATTTTCATGCGGAGGCAACTTCTGAGAAACAAGCCCTGGGTTGGTATAGCGATGGCCGAGTAAGCGCCGTAATAGGAACTCATACTCATGTGCAAACTAATGATGATCGGATTCTAACTCAAGGAACTGGATTTATTAGTGATGCTGGTATGGTTGGGTCTTGGGACTCTGTAATTGGAATCAAAAAAGAAAGTTCTATAAAATATTGTAAGGAAGGCGGACCTTTTAAGGTAGATATTCCAGAGTCTGGAGAAAAAGTTGTTAATGGTGTGTTTGTGGAAATCGGAGAAGATGGAAAAGCTGTAAAGTTAGAGAAAATATGTTATACTATTAACTAGAAATAATTAACTTAAAATAAAAATGAATAAAGTTGAATTAGCAGAAAAGTTAGTAGAGCGAACAGGTCTACCAAAGCAACAAGTAGAGAACTTAATTGAGTCTATGTTAGAAACAATTACTGAAACTCTACAACAAGGCCAAGATGTAACTTTAACTGGATTTGGTGCTTTTTCTGCTCGTTTAAGAGGAGCTAGAATGGGTGTTGACCCAAGAAATCCTAGTCAAAAGATTCAAATTCCGGCGGTAATGGTGCCAAAGTTTAAAGCAGGTAAGAACTTGAAGGATGCTTTAAAAGAAGTTAACCCTGAACAAGCTCCAACTACTGAATAATCACACTTAAAACAAGGTCCCCGAAAGGGGGCTTTTTTTGTTGACAAAATTAAGGTTTTAATATAAGGTATTTACGCAATCTCAACCCGAACTGCACGGTTAAATGCAGCAACGAGGAAGCAAACACATGTCCACCACCCCTGCCACCCGCCGAGACACCCTGGCCACCCTCTGTGGCGACTCCGACTCCCTGCGCAACAAGATCGAGGACCTCGAGCAGGCTCACCGCGATCTGCTGATCGTGGTCCTCAGCGACAAGCGCCCTGGCCCGGAGATCGCCACCAGCCTGGTCTGCCAGTTCAACCCGGAGAAGCACGTGGACGAGACCGCGGTGCTCTCCCTGCTGATCCGCATCGAGCTGGCCCAGCAGATGGCCTAGAGCCCGAGAGGTTCCCTGGTTCGAAGAACCCCCAGTCAGACGACGTGTGCGTCTGGCTGGGGCTCTTTTTTTTATTATAATCCTGAGCTTGCCTGCCTGCCGGCAAGGCAGGTCGAAGAATTGACAAAAATTAGTATTTTAGATAAGGTGTGTACGCAAACCCGCACCCCCGAGGACCCATGACCCCGTTCCACATCCGCGACCGCATCGACCTCTTTGTGTGCCACGCCCTCTGGCGTCGTGGTCACATGCTCTTCCTGCACACCGACCACTACTTCGTGGAGTCCTGCGAAGCAGCCGTCATCCCGGGCGAGCTGGTGGGCCAGTTCCTGATCCTGGATCCGGACATCAACGAGGCCACTCCTGAGGAGGTCTCGGAGAAGACCGGCATCCCGGTGAACTACGCCCGTACCATGCTCGGCATCATGAAGGCTCGGCCCTCGCTGCTGGACCAACTCCTGAACCTGTGCGGGATCAGCGACCCGCACCTGGTCGAGCAGGCCATCCTGGACAACCCGCCGGACCTGCCCGAGATCGATGACACCAAGCTGGCCGAGATGCTCGAGGTCACGGAGAAAGAAGCGAAGCTGATCCGCCGCATCCTCAACACCTCCGAGTCGGACCGGGAGCGCCTGACCCAGGTGATCAAGGAGCAGCGCCTTACCCCGCAGGTTGCCCGCCTGCTGGCGACGAACCTGAACCCCGGTGTGCCCAAGATCATGGTCACCAGGGTAGCCAAGCTGATCACCGAGATCATGAGCATCCCCGACAACGAAGATGACCAGGACTGAGACGACTAGGTCCTATCCCTGCGACTTCAAGGCACCTGGCTGAACGACGAGCGCGTTCGGCTGGGTGCTATTTTTTTAACCAGGATTACCAGGATA
>CAZNEH010000028.1:0-12975 GCA_964572175.1 uncultured Gammaproteobacteria bacterium | reverse complement strand
CACCACAATTTCATTTTGCTTAGCCCAGTTTACAAAGTCTTGAACAATTAAAAAGTAAGAGGCATAGCCAGTTTTAGTAATAACACTCAGCTCATAATCTAAGCGCTCTTTAATTTCTTCAGTTATCTCTTCATACCTTCGTTTTAAACCATTTTCACAAAGTCGGCGCAATTCTTCATCAGCCGTAACTCCATCTGGTAAATCATATTCTGGTAATTGAATTTCTCCCAAAGTAATTTCTACGTCACAGCGCTCCGCTACTTTAGCTGTATTTTCTACCACCTCAGGATTATTTGGAAACCATTCTTTCATTTGCTTTTCAGTCTTAAAAGAATAATCATCACTTTGCATAGACAATCTGTTTTCATCAGCCAGCAACTTTTTCATTTGAATACACATCAAAATATCTTGAGCCTCACCATCGTCGTCATTAATATAATGAACATCATTAGTAGCTACCACTAACAAGCCCAGTTCTTTACCTAGTTTTAAAATAATTTCATTAGCCTTGGTTTGTTCCGGAAAGCTATTATGTTGAACTTCTAAAATAAAATCTTCGGTACCAAAAATGTCTATGTATTTTTGGGCTACTTTCTTAGCTTGTTCATAACCATGATTCACGGCTGCCTTAGCCACCTCTCCCTGCAAGCAAGCGCTAGAGGCAATTAATCCTTCTTTGTGTTCTTTTAAAGTCTCTAAATCTATTCGAGGTTTATAATAAAAGCCTTCTAAATTAGATAGGCTAGTTAATTTTAATAAATTTTGATATCCTGCATTATTTTTAGCTAACAAAACCAGATGAAATGGTTTTTCATCTACTTTAGGACGTTTATTATGCATTCCGTTCGGCGCGATATAAGTTTCTATACCTAAAATCGGCTTAATCTCTTGTTTTTTACACTCTTGGTAAAACTCGATTAAACCATACATAGCTCCGTGGTCAGTCAATGCCAAAGCCGGCATTCCCAGTTCTTTAGCTCGGGCTACCAAATCTTTAGGTTTTCCTAGTCCATCTAGCAAGCTGTAATGGCTGTGGACATGCAAATGCACAAAACTCATAGGACATTATCTTACCACAAAACAATCATAAATAAAAGCCCCTCTCCAGACGTGGAGAGGGGTTGGGGAGAGGGTATTTAAGTTTATTTCTTTTTCTTTCGAGTAGCCTTCTTAGCAATCTTCTTTTCTTTCTTGTCTTTCACCATGTCCACCACATTCTTAATTTCACCAGCCACGAAAGCAACAGACTCTGCAGAAGCAGAGGCCTTATCTTTAATAGTCTTAATAGTTTCTTCTAGTTCAGCTATTTTTTCTCTAAAGTCAGTAACCATCTCATTACTTTGCTTAGTTAGTTGTCCTAAGTAAAACATTATCCAAACTAAGAACCCAGTAAAAACTAAGACACATAAAGAGATTGAAAAGAATAATGTTGATTGGCTTACTTCTATCATTTTTTTATTTTTAATATTTATTCTAAAATAATTATACCATACTTTACTATAACTAACAAGTATAGTATAATTTTTACATGGATGAACAAGGATTAAAACTCAGTCTTTGGCTAACAAAGCATAAAGCCCAGTTTCGCTTAGCAGGAAAAATAGCTTTAATAACTCTAGCTGTGCTACCCTGGATATTTTTTGTTGTTTATTTAGTTACTTACCTAACCAACATTCAAAAAACTCAAGACCTTTTAACAGAATTAGGGCTTATTAGGGTAACTACCGAAGAAATTTCTAAACCAGATAATTTATTAATCACCGACACTAACGCTTTCGAGTCTTCCACTGGAATTTATGACGTCGTGGCTGAAATAAGAAACCCTAATCCTGAGTTTGCCGCTACACAATTTACTTATTCTTTTACCTTGGGCGGAACTACTACTGATCCTCAAACTACTTGGCTTCTTCCTGAAGAAACAAAATATTTAAGTTTAACTAATTTTAGATCTACTAGCACCCTGGCTCAAGCTAAGTTAAATATTTATGATGTTAAGTGGAAGCGTATAGTAGACACCAGTGTTTTACCGCAAACTAATTTTGTTGTTGCAGAATCAGAATATAGTCTCACTAGCTTAACCGATGTCCAAAGCCAAGTCACTGGATCAATTTACAACCAAAGTGCTTATGGTTTTGATAAAGTAAAAGTAACCGCTGTTTTAGAATTCAACGATCAACCAGTGGCCGTAAACCAGACCATTATTAACCGCTGGCTGTCTGGAGAAAGCAAAACATTCAATTTCACTTGGGCCAAAAAATATCCGCTCAAAAGTGAAGTAAAAATACAAACCGAAACAAACATTTTAGACGAAAACAATCTAATCCTTCCTTAAATGTTTAAAAGAATCTGGCAACACTTCAGCCAAATGGACTGGTGGTTAAATACCGCTGTTTTTTTTACTAGTGGTCTTTGGTCTGGTAATGCTTGGTAGTATTGAGTTTAATTCAGAGTCTTTAGGATTGTCTACTTTTTATAAGCAGTTAATCTATTTTGGTCTAGGCTTAATAATTTTATTTAGTTTTAGTTTTTTAGATTATCGCTGGCTTAGAAATTATGCTTATGTTTTATATATTGTTTCAGCTATTCTGCTAATCCTGGTCTTAATCTTCGGAGCAACTATTAGAGGAACTACTGGTTGGTTTAAAATCGGACCAGCTAGTTTTCAGCCAGTGGAGTTAGTTAAAATATTTCTAATTATTTTCTTAGCTTACTTTTTCTCTCAATACGGCGAGCAGTTATTTCAACTTAAAAAAATATTAATCAGCGGATTATTTGCCGGAGGTTTAATATTATTAGTTATTCTTCAACCAGACTTAGGGTCAGCTTTAATCTTTTTAGCTATTTGGCTAGGTTTATTATTTTTAGTTCGGACTAAAAAGAGATATCTGGTTTTAATTATCGGCAGCTTAGCCTTAGTTATGGTAGCTAGTTTCTTCTTAGTTCTTAAAGACTATCAGCAAGAAAGAATTTTAACTTTTATGGATCCAGGTAGAGATCCGCTAGGTACTGGCTATAATTTGTCTCAATCTTTAATTGCTGTAGGCTCAGGCCAATTCTGGGGTCGGGGACTAGGCCTAGGTACTCAAAGCCAGCTAAACTTTTTACCAGAGCAAGAAAACGATTTTATTTTTGCCGCCATTTCAGAAGAGCTTGGATTTTTCGGTGCTGGCTTAATTCTTTTACTATTTACTATCTTATTTTATCGTTTGTTTAAAATGATTCGCAAATCTAATGACGATTTTGCCTATTTCGTAGTTTGTGGATTTTTAATCTATTTATTTGTCCAATTATTCATTAATGTGGGCATGAACATGGGGATAATGCCCATTACCGGGCTTCCTTTGCCCTTTGTTTCTGCTGGTGGAAGCTCGCTTTTAACCCTATTTTTAGCCCTAGCCATCATCCAAAGCATTTATATTAAGCAGAAATCTTGACAATAGTCACTAAATTATTTATAATCTACCCATATGTCTTTACCAGAAAACCTCAATTTTACTAACTTACAGGCGTTAAAGAATATTTCCCATTGTCCTTTGTGTAAACACAAGTATGATTTTTTACAGGCAAATTTAGTAGCTGATAAAGAAGACTCTTATTTAATCTATATAAATTGCCAAAATTGTAAAAATTCAATGTTAGTAGCTATTTCCAGTCAAGGACCAACTCTTAGCTCTGTAGCCATGGTCACTGATCTAAAAAGAGAGGATTTAGTTAGTTTAAAAAACCTAGCCACCATCAAAGAAGACGATGTTTTAGAAGTTCATAAATTATTTAATAATAAAGATTTAATTAACCAATTAATTGGAGGATAATCAAGTATTATGGAAAAACTAAGCTTAAAAGCACAAATCAGAGAACTATCTAACAAAGATTTAGAAGCTGCTCGTAAAGAAGGTAAAATTCCGGCGGTTGTTTATGGCCGTGGATTTGAGAACCAGCATTTATTTATTAATGACAAGGAATACAATAAAATCTATTCCCAAGCTGGTGAAAGCACAATTATTAATTTAGAAATTGAAGGCAAGGACTCTCTAGGAGTTATTATTCAAGACCAACAAAAACACCCCTTAACCAGTAAGCCAACTCATGTCGACTTCTATCAAGTTAGAATGGACGAAGCTATTGAAACTGAAATCGAACTTGATTTCGTTGGTGAGCCTAAAGCTGTTAAAGAACTTGGTGGTATTTTGGTTAAAAGCAGAGACTCTATCAATGTAAAATGTTTACCTGGTGATTTAGTAAAAGAAATCAAAGCTGATGTTACCGGTCTAGCTACTTTTGATGATGTCATGAGAATTAAAGATCTAGACATTCCAGAAAAAATCGAAGTTTTAGATGACCCTAATCTTACCATTGCCTTAGTTAACGCTCCTCGAACAGAGGAAGAATTAGAAGCTTTAGACAAAAAAGTTGAAGTAGACGTTGACAAGGTTGAAGTAGAAGGTGCTAAAGAAGAGGGAGAAGAAGGAGAGGTTCCTGAAGGAGAAGAAGGAGATAAAAAAGAAGATGCTAAAGAAGAGTCTAAAGACGACAAAAAAGAAGAAGAGAAAAAATAATAAGTTAAGGACAACCCTAGGGTTGTCCATACAAAAAAAATGAACAAAATCAAAGACTTGCTCTGGGCCTTTAAGCAAAATAAAAAAGCCCAGTTAGCAGTAGGTATTGTTTTTATTCTAATTCTTGTAGCTCTAGCTGGCTATTTCTACTTTGCTGGCCAAGAAGACAACAATCTTGACGGTAAATTAACTACTCAAGAAAAACAATCCATAGATGTATCTAGCTACCCAGTGGCTATAGTAGTAGAAAATTTACAAAGTGTTCGCCCTCAGGCTGGATTAAGCGAGGCAGACGTAGTTTACGAAACCTTAGCCGAAGGTGGAATCACTAGATTTTTAGCTGTTTATAACACTGAAAATAATATCCCAGAAATTGGTCCAGTACGTAGTGCTCGCAAGTACTTTGTTGACTGGTCAGAAGAATATCGTGGATTATTTGCCCATGTTGGTGGAAGTCCAGAATCTTTAAGCGTTTTAAATTCTGAAGAATATTTAATTGATGTTAACCAGTTTTTCAATTCTGGTTATTTTTGGCGAGACGAAAACATTCCAGCTCCTCATAACTTGATGACTTCTTCAGAGAAAATGTCTTTTGCTATTCGTGATTTAGTTGAAGAAGGTGTTAACGCAGATTATGAAGCTTGGTTAACTAAAGATTCAGATGCAGCAGATTACCCTGAAGCAGAAAGCATTGTTTTAGATTTTTCCTCTGACAGCTATAAAGTAGAATGGAAGTACGACGCTGATGAAAATAATTACTTACGTTTTAATGCCGACGAAGAACAAAAAGACCGCAACAACGACGAACAAATTAAAGCTGATAACATCTTAGTTCAATATACTGAAGCTAGCTTACAAGACAACGAAGGTCGTCTTGATATCGAGACTCTAGGTTCTGGAGATATGATTCTATTCCAAGATGGAAACGTAGTTACAGGTACTTGGAAAAAGACTGCTCGGGAAGACCGCACTAAATTCTACGACCAAAACGACGAAGAAGTAGAATTAAATGAAGGAATTACTTGGGTAGAGGTAATCCCAGAAGACAGAGAAGTAACTTACTAACTTAAATAATTCGGAGGAATGGAATTATTAAAAAAATTAAAAACTGACCGTCGATATCAGCTAGGTGCTTTTATTGGTGGTTTTGTTTTAATATCAATAATTATTTGGATTGTTATTTTTGTTTTTGTTTTTAATAATGACCCACAAGAAGACTTTTTAAGTTTTAAAAAGCTTTTACCTCAAGTTGAAGAAGCAGAAGATAACGCTCCTATTCAACCTCGTGATTTAGACGGGATGATGGTCGCTCGTGAAGACGCTCATCAATGGCCAGTGGGAATAATGATTGAAAATGCTGCTTTTGGTGGAGTTCGTCCTCAATCTGGGCTGGCTCAGGCTCTGGTAGTATATGAAATCATCGTTGAAGGCGGAATCACTCGTTTAATGGCTGTTTATGCTGGAGAATCAGCAGATGAAATTGGTCCAGTTCGCAGCGCCCGTGATACTTACTTAGAGTTTGCCTCAGAGCTACAGTCTGTTTACGGCCATGCTGGCGGAAGTTTTAGCGCCTTACAGGCCTTAGATAGCTTTTCCGAAGAAGTGGTAGATTTAGACGCCTTGTCTGGAGATGGTAAGTATTTTTATCGCAAAGACACTAATTATGCCCCGCATAACTTATTTACCTCTACTCATTACTTAGACTTAATGCTTAGAGACAAAGAATTAGAAGTAGAGGCAGAATTTGAGCCTTGGAAATTCACAGACTCAGACCCAAGTCAAGAAGAAGACAAAATAGACTACATTAAAGTAGATTTTTCAGCTCCTAGTTATTTAGCTGAATGGAAGTATAATACCGATGAAAATTATTATGAACGTTGGAACGGAGGCATAGCCCACGTGGATGCTAATACTGGCGACGTTTTGACTGCTAAAAATATTGTTGTTCAATCCGTAGACGAAGGCTGGAACATTGAGGGTAAGGGAAGAATTAATTTCCCAGTTACTGGCCAAGGTGAGGCCCATATTTTTAACGATGGTAAAGTAACTCAGGCTACCTGGAAAAAAGAAGATAGAACCTCTAGAACCAAATATTATAACGAACAAGAAGAAGAGATAGAATTTGTCCGTGGTAATTCCTGGGTAGAAATTTTACCCGTAACTAGTAGCTTAGAGTATAACTAATTAAGTCTCTATTTATAGCTACCCTCTCCACGAAGGTGGAGAGGGGCTGGGGGAGAGGCATTAAATAAAAATATATGCGTAAATTTTTCGCCGTAGTTTTTCTACTTCTTTTTTGGCTATCTCTTTTTCTAAGTCTAGTTTTCGTTAGTATCAGATACAGTCTTTTTAGTCCAGATTATTTAAAAAATGCTTTATCCGAAAGCAATTTTTATTCTCAAGTAACTGATTTAGTGGTTGAAGACTATTTAGATGAAGATGTAATTGATAAAGAAGTTGCTAGTCAAGCTTTTACTTCTGAGTGGTTAGAGCAAAGCTTAGTTACTATTATCGATGCTGTCTACGGGCAATTATTACTAGATGCTCAATTTAGCGATCTAGAAGAGGTTTACATCGATGTCTCTGGCCCTAAAGACGCTCTAGTTCCCATGCTGGCAGAATACTTCACCAGTGCCTTTACTATTGATCTAACCGCTGCTTTTACTCAAGACCAGGTTTCCCAAGCCCTTGACTCTGCTTTACCAGACCAGTTAAATTTAATGTCTACTATTTCTTTTTTCTCTGAAGGGCAAAGTGTTTTAACTAGTCCTGATCCAAACGAGCAATTTAGTTTTTTAGATGTTTTAGGAGAAAAAACATCATCTGATAGTGAGTTTTTTACCAGCTTTCAATCTCAAATAGAAACTTTTAAGAATCTTAGATTAATAGTTGTTTTTGTCATGTATGTTTGTATCGCTTTAGCTATTTTAAGTTTATTAGCCTTAGCTTTATTATTTATTTTCCGTAAACCATCTTTATTAAGTTGGATGGCTACTTCTACATTACCACCTGGAATTGGAGCCTTTGCTTTAGCTGGCATAGCTAAGATCTATCTCATGTTTAATCAGAGTTATTTAGAAAAAAATGCAGATGAATTTATGGCCCAAGCAGGTGAGTTTGCTAATCCAAAGATCACCCTATTATCTGTTGATTTTCTTTATGCCTACTTACATCCTATTTTAAATAGAGTTATTATATTCGGCTTAATTTTGCTAGTTTTAGGTATTTTATTCTTGGTCTTACGCAAAGTTATCCACAAATCAGCTAAATAATTGACAAAAACAAGGAATTAGTTTACTATATTTGTATTGCCGTAGACCGTAGGTACTCAAATAAATCCTACGTAGGTAAACAAATAATTTTTGTTTATTTATCTACGGCCAATCCGTAGATTTTTTAATAATAATATAAATATGGCTAAAACTAAAGAACAAAAAAAACAAGCCTTAGAAAAAATAAGCTCCAAGCTTAAAGAAGCTAAAGGTGTTGTTTTTTCAAGTTTTACCGGCTTAACCGTGTCTCAAATGGAAGAGTTAAGAGGTAAATTAAGAGAAGAAAATTCTGAGCTAGTTGTTGCAAAAAAGACCTTACTTAAGAAATCATTAAAAGAAGCTGGCCAAGAAGATGTTCCTGTAGATGAGTTTGCTGGTGGAGTATCAATGGTTGTAGGTGACGACGAAGTTGCTCCAGCCAAAGTAGTGGCTGAGTTTGCTAAAGAAAATGAAGTTGTAGAATTTTACGGCGGAATTTTAGAAGAAAAATTCATTGATCAAGCTAAAGTAAAAGAACTATCTAAATTACCAGGTAAACAAGAATTACTTGCTAAGATGGTTGGCTCTATGAAAGCTCCTATTTCTGGATTTGCTAATGTTTTATCCGGCAACTTACGTAACCTAGTTTACGTGTTAAATGCTGTTAAAGATAAAAAAGAATAAATAATTAATATATTCAAAAAAATGTCTGAAGAAAAAAAACAAGAAGAAACTAAAGACGAAGAAAAAAAGGACGTAGTAGTTCCTGAAAAATTCAAATCTTTAGTTGAAGAAATCGAAAAAATGTCTGTATTAGACCTAGCTGAATTAGTTGGGATCTTAGAAGATAAATTCGGTGTTTCTGCTGCTGCTCCTGTAGCTGCCGTAGCTGTAGCTGGTGGTGGTGAAGAAGCTGCTGAAGAAAAAGACAGCTTCGATGTAGAATTAACTGACGCTGGCGGAAGCAAGATTAACGTTATTAAAGCAGTTCGTGAAATTACCGAACTTGGTTTAAAAGACGCTAAAGACTTAGTAGACGCTGCTCCAAAAGTTATTAAAGAAGGAGTTGCTAAAGCTGACGCAGAAGAAATGAAAAAGAAAATTGAAGAAGCTGGTGGATCTGTAGAATTAAAATAACACAACCAAATAAAAAAATGCGGCCAACGGCCGCATTTTTTTATTTATTAAAGTTCAATCTGATATACTTGAGTTCCAGCTAGAAGATACACTTTCTTATTAATCTCATCAACCACCATGTCTTTTAAGTCATTGAAAGAGTCAGAGGTGTATTGGCTCACTAAGTCACCGTCTTTAGTAAAGACAACTAGTCTATTGTTATTAGGATCTAGAATATATAAGTTAGTAGTGTTTTCGTCTGTATAAAGCTTAGTAGCGCTAGTTAAGGCCGGGGAGAATTCTTCTAAGGTAAAGTCTTTATCTTTTTCTCCGGCATATAATTTAATAACCTTGCCTTCAGATTTTAAAACATAAACCGCTCCATCAATAGCTATGGACTTAGCATCGCCCACCTGTATTTTATCAGAAGCTAACCAAGAAGTGCCAGCGCCATAAACATCCCCATCTTTTGCGTGCTTATAGATATTGTTATTTTCAGCATCTAAAGCATATAGCCTTGGTCCATAAACAAACATTGCCGTAGGAGCAGAATCAGACTCAATAGTTACCTCAGAATATTTTTCTAAAACTGGGTTAAATTGGGCAAAGGATCCATTGGCTCTAGCTACTAACACTGTAGCTGCAGAATCTTTAGTCACGCTAGTTATTTTATCTGTTCCACTTATTACGGTTTTAGATTGCTTTGTTTGCAGCTCAGATTGATAAACAGAATCATTATCAGCATCAAAAGCATATAAATTATCACCAATTAAAGTTAATGCTTGTAAACTAATTGATTCATTAATCTCAGAATAATCCGCTACTTGCAAAGGCTCATCAATATTTTCTACATTATTAAGCTTGTCTAATTGAGTAGCTAAAGAATCAGCTAAGTCATAGCCCTTTTCTTCGTATATACTAGAGTCTTCTGGAATTTCACTTAACAAGTTTTCTGCATTTTGTAATTTTTCTCTAGCTCCGGCTTCATTATTCATTAATAAGTCTGCCTTAGCTTCATTAATCTTAGCCTCTACTTGAACAATATTATCTTCATACTTAGTAGTTAGCTCTTTATTTTCTTGAGACTTACCTCGATAAACTATGGTTTGAGCAAAGACAAATACTAATACAATTACCAAGACTAATAAAACTTTACGAGGAGTGCTTAAACTTTTAAACCATCCCACTATTCCAGATACTTTATTAGTTGTTTTTCCTGGAAGTTTACTAAATTTATTTTTATATTCTTTAGGCTGTTTAAATATTCCAACAATCTTTTTTCCCAACCATAATAAACCAGCTAATATTTGTAAGCCTAGTTTTTTTAATACCTCTAAAATCTTTTTAACTGTATCTTTTTTGCCTGTTATTTTCTGTTCTTTTTGCACCTGTCCAATAGTTCGTTCTTGAGGAGCTGGCCCGCCTAGACTCGGCGAGGCTGGCGCAGCAGAAGCTTCTTTGGGGGCATTACCAATACTCCCTTTAATACTATGCCACAAAGAAGGGCTTAATAACTCGCTAGTGGTTTTTTCCTGGCCAATTAGCACATCCATAGAATCTTCTTTATCGTCCTTATCTTTTTCTGCAGATAAAACCGGTCCTTTAGAGGGGGTAGCGACTAATTTAATAATTAAAGCCGCAAAATTAGCCTGGGCCCCGTTTTCAGTTAATAGGTCGCTTAAATGTTCAGCTGCTTTTTTGGGCTCGTTATCTGTAGCTGTTTTTTTAATTTTTTCTGGAGAAAGATAGTCTAATAAACTTTCTGTGCAGAAAATCATAGTAGAGCGAGTAGTTAGTTGACCACTTAAAACATTATTAAATATTTTAAGAGGGTTAATAGTTCTGCTTTTAGCTGCGGCTGAATCAATAATATTAACTATCTTATCATTTTGGACTAAAAAGGCTTGGGCAGACCCTAGTTGAGTGAAGTGCATTTCCTTGCCTTTTAAAACTGCAATAACAATATTAAACTTACTTAGCCATTCTTTGCCGATTTCCGACATGGCTTCTTGTAGTTTTTGATTTACCTTTTGGAGAGCTTGTTCAAAAGCTGCTTCTACGTCAAAGTTCTCGCTTCGATAATAATAATGAATAAACTCATCATTAATTAATTCAATTAACTCTTGATAAATTTCCTCCGCTGATTCAATCTCAATTAACAGGAATACTTTTCCTAAGTTTTTCTCCTCCAATGGAGTGGGCTCTGAAACAAAGAGTTTCACAAAGCTATACTCGTTGTCTGGGTTATAAATCAATAGTCTCCCAGAGACTGGGTCTAGGTTTCCTAGCATAGGCTTATTTGATAGTTAATTTATACTATTATCATAACTATTTTTCATGAAATTTGCAAGTCCCTAGCCCTTGCCTTTTTTTAACTATTCCTTTATACTAGGAAAACAATAAATAAAGAATAAAAAAATAATGCTTGAACAATTATTTGGTTCACGAACTAGAGTTAAACTTTTACGTCTTTTACTAGCTAATCCAGATAAAGCCTTTTATGTTAGAGAGTTAACCAGGCTCTTAGAAGAACAAATAAATTCCATTCGCCGCGAGCTAGCCAATTTAGAAAAAATAGGCCTTGTTAGTTCCGAGACAAAGAATTTAAAAAAATACTTTCAAGTTAATAAAGACTTTTTATTGTTTACCGAGCTTCGATCTTTGATTCTAAAATCTCGTTTCGTGGTAGAAAAGAAGTTTTTAAACAGCATTCAAAAAACAGGTCAAATTCAACAGCTTATTTTATGCGGGCAGTTCGTAAATGAAGAAGATGCCCCAGTAGACCTATTAATAGTAGGGCGTATTAATAAAGAAAAGTTAGACAATCTTCTAGATAAATTTAGTGATAACTTTAGTCAAAAACTTCGTTTCACTACTATGGACCTCAAGGAATATAATTATCGTAAAGACGTAACTGATAAATTCCTTTACGATATCTTAAATCGCAAAAAAATAATCGTTCTAGATAAACTAAAGTAAAGACGAAGCATGCTTCGTCTCAAAAAAATGCAGAAAATAAAGATAGTATTATTAATTTTTAGTATTATTTTTATTTTAGGTTGTCAAGAAGAGGTACGGACTGCAGATCTGCAGACCGTAGTCTATCAGGTTACTGGTCAAGAAGAGTTAGGGGTAATAGATGATCAGGTTTATATAGACGATCGCCAGTTAACTTTTGATGAGTATCAAAATTACTCACCAACCTGGATTCCTGGGACTAAAAAAATAGTTTATCTTTCTAAACAAGATCAATATACTAAATTTTTCTGGTTAGACCCTTCTAACCTAGAAATAGAATTTATCACTGCTACCAAGGGAGATCCTCAAGACCTCCTTCCTTCACCTAAAAAAAGCTTATTACTTTATACTGAAAACAATTATCTTTATCTATTAGACTTAAGCGAGGAGGTTACTATTAAGATAGATTCTCAGGCTACTCTAGCTACCTGGTCTCCATACGGAGATGCTTTAGCTTATTTAAAAGACGGGGAGACCATTAAATATACTTCCTTAAATAAACAAAATAAAATTAGCGATTCTAAAGAGCTTTATCAGGGTGAGATCATCTCCATAGATTTTTATAACAAACAAAATTTAACTATTGCTGAAAATACCGAGTCAGGGTATAATTCATTTAAGTTAAATATAAATTCCTCTTTATAATGTATCTTTTACGTCGTATTTTAATTTATGTTTCCAGTCTACTAATTTTAGTTGATCTAGAAATGCTTTCTGTTTACCCTAAGCTTTGGCCGTTATTTCTAAGTATTTTAATTTTATTTCCTTTAATCGTTTTATTTGTTTTAAATAGATTTAAATTTAATTCTTCTTTATTAAAGCTATCTATTAGTCCAATATTCTTTTTATCTGGAGCTTTTTTGTTTTTATTGTTTTTAGAGCAAGTCTTTTTAAAGCAGGGGATTATTATAATTTCTGCTGTTTTATACCTGGCTTTATTTGATAATTACTTTTTATACTTAGCTGATTCTTCTAAATACCAGGCCAAGACTTTAGAAAATTTTTCTAATTATTTAAATCTAGCCGCTGCTTTC
>CAZNEH010000027.1:0-13416 GCA_964572175.1 uncultured Gammaproteobacteria bacterium | reverse complement strand
GAATTAACCAATTAAAAAACTCGCCCAAAGAGGGAGAGAAAACTTGCCTATTTACAAAGTAGCATATTTTTTGCTAACATACAAGTATGAAACCAAAGTTTTTACTTATTATTATAATCATTATCGTCGCCTTATTAATCGGCGGAGTTTATTTATTGGCTCAAACTCAAGAAGTTGAAAAGCCTTTACAGTTTTTAGGTGAAAACAGTTTTAATCTTAGTTTAACTACTGAAGACGGAATCGACTTGGCTGCCACCTACTATCCGTCCCCTTTATCAGTGGAAGACCGGGGAGTGGTTTTAGTTCACGACTCTGGTCAAGATCGTTACCAGTGGGTAGACTTTGCTCAGCAGTTACGTGACGAAAATTATGAAGTTTTAATTTTTGATCTTCGCGGCCATGGAGCCAGTGAAGGTGATCATACTAGTTATAAAGAAAAAGCTTGGCGCCGAATGTTTATGGACGTTCAAGCCGCCACAGAATATTTACATAGTTTAAATGCAGATATGAAAGTTGGCTTAGTTGGTGTTGGTTCTGGTGCTTTTACCGCCATGCAAACCACTAAGCAAAGTCAAAATATTTCTGCCTTAGTTGCTGTGGAGCCACCTCAAGAATTTCAAGGCTTAAAAGCTGAAAAATATCCCCCTCTATATAACAATCCTTTTTACCTAGTCAGTACTGAAGATAAGAGATATCTATTAGATAGTTCTGCCAGCGAAATTAAAGACTTTCACAAGATAGAAAATGCTGAATACACTTTATCAGAGTATCACCAGACAATCATTAACTGGTTAAAAGGAAATTTATCTAGCTCCAACTAAAGCTGCGCCCTCTCAAGGCGCGCTTTTGTTTTTATATAAACCTGCAACACGGAGTGTCCGCTATGGACTACACTGTTCTTTCGAACTGGCACTCCGTATCCCACGGAGAGTCATCCCTCTTATCTGGTGCCATTGTCATGGCTGATGGTTTAAAAGTTGAGGTCTACACTTCTAACGAAGGTCTGTACTTCTCAATCAAGATGCCATCGCAGCACCTCCGGTTCTACGGCTTGTTCAAGGATCACCGGGGCCACTATCTTGTTCTCGAGGAAGATGGGCAGCGCCTGTATTGGCGTTCACTCTCCAACCAAGAGTACAAGATCATCCAGCTCTGGTGGCAACAACTTCCAGAACGACAAGTCTTCGAAGATGAGTTACTCACCCGGGTCAAGTTGTTCCTCCTGTATCGCCAAGAACAGGGCCATAGACTGATGATTACCCTACGAACTAGGCACGGAAGATTCGTGATGCTGACCCAGGGTCAGTGCCATGCATTTCACCGTGATACCTGGAGAGCCGTAGACAATCCCCAGATCATTGCCCGATTCTTGACTGACGGAACAGCGTTCTGGGTTCATCGCGAGCAGTACTTTGCCGAAGGGCCGCCCATGAGCCGAAAGACTTTTCTTGCGTACATTAACCCTGTCCAACGGAGGGCTGGCTAATGATTGCCACCAACCCCCGCCCCCTAGCTTTTCACACGGATTGCTTCGGGGCTCTTTTTTATGCTATAATAATCACATGAACAAAAAACTAAAATACTTACTCATCTTATTAATCTTACTGCTTATTATTTTTGCAGCATATTATTTTTTCTTTTTAAAAGAAGAATCTAATACCGCGAGTCTCCCGACGAGCGATTATAAGCAAGAAATCACTAGCTCTATTCCAATTATAGAACTAATTGAAAGTCCAGAGGCTAATGCTAGTACTCGCGCCGTGCAAGATAGCCAAGGTTTAATTTATTATTCTATCAACGCTCCAGAATCAAAAACTATCATGGTTTTAGATAAAAAGGGCACAGAATATAAAAGATTTACCTCTGACGCAGAGGAAAATATAGAAATTGCCGGCATTGATGATAATCAAGTTATTTATTATTGGACTAATTCTAGTAATCCAAATTGTTCAGACATTTGGAACACAGATAATACTTATTATGGCATTGGCTTTGGTGCCATTAGTTATAGCGGGTCTGGAATTCTTACTATTCATAAAAACGAAGACTTGATTAACAAAACCAAGCAACAGTGCCTTCAATAACATTAAATTTTATTAGCCCCTCTTGACGAGGGGCTTTTTTTATTTTAGGGTGAACTCATAGATCTTTTTAACTGTTTCCTGGAGGAACAAATGGACTGGCACCAGCTGTCTAATTGGTCCTCTGTTAGTCGCAGGGGCCGCTTTCCCGTGGACTGCGCTAGAGTCTTGATCAATGCCGCTAGCTTGGGTCTGGTTGACACTACCTCAGACGAATTCTTGTACTGTGTAGCCATGCCATCTCGTAACCACAGAGGTCGACCCCTGGTCTTCACGGCGGTCTTTCTCAATCGGGAGGGGGTCTACCCCCTCTTGAGTGATCGAAGGAGGCACTACTGGCGCCCTCTCTCAGAGATCGAGCGGGAGATCCTGTCTCTGTGGTGGAGTTCATACACTATTCAGCATGCGGCCAGGGCTGAGAAGCTGAGGCTGATCCATGCCTACCTGCGTACTTCTCCTCCCCGCACCTTTGTCTGGTTCATCACCAAGGGTGTTCACGTCGAGATCTCCGTCCGGAGTTGCAAGATCGTCAGGGACATGAAGTGGAAGGCAGTTCTTGATAGAACCAAGGTCATTCCGTTCTTGGACCAGGCTATCCAGTTCTGGGTCCTTGGCCCCCAGAGGCCGTTCCGGCCCAGCGATGGGCTTGATCCAGACGACTTCTACCGGTTCATCACCGAAGACCCCCTCTAAATAAGGAGTGGATTGGGGGTCCTTTTATTTTTGTGTTATAATACAAACAGCACATACTTCATTATTAAAAATAAAAATATGTCTTATTTAAAGAAAACATTTTACTTTCTCGGTCTTTTAGTATTGGTCGCCTTACCCCTGTCTTCCCAGGCTGCTACTTGGCCACAAGGAGAAGCTGAAGATATTAGCCAAAATACCCCCTCTTTATATGAGCCTAGTGGTGCCGTTTGGCATGATAATGGATTATTAGTTGTTTCTGACGAAGGCTATTTAATAAAAGTTGACGTCCAAGGGAACATTCTTCAGGATCAAGTTTATGTAGGGGGAGACTTAGAAGGAATTACTATTAAAGGAAATTACGCTTACTTATTAAATGAGTACCCGCAGCAAGTTATTGAATTTGACTTATCTACTTGGTCTAAAACAGGTAATTTTTGGGACTTATCTGATATGCTGGGTAATTCTTCTGAAGGAGCCGAAGCTTTGACTTATAATTCTAATCAAAACTTATGGTATGTTGGATCTCAATATGATGGCCAGATATATACTTACGATAATAACTTCAATTATGTTGGAGTTATAAACACTGGATTTTCTAAAGATTGCTCAGGAATATTTTATGATCAAGAAAATAATATTACCCACGCAATTTTTGATAGATATAATACAGTCTTAGAAATAGAAACAGAAGAGACCTATCAATTACCAGGTTCAGCTCAAGAAGGAATTGCTATTCACGATGGCTTGGTTTACATTGCCCAAGATTCTGGAGCTATTATGAGATATGGAGATTACATCGAACCAGTAACTGGGTCCATTGCGATTATCGAAACTGGTAGCTCAGGCATTCCTTACATTCAAGAAGTAGTTGAAGGTGATTATATTCTTAGCATGGAAGATTTAAAAAACGGAGTACCCGCAGGAACCGAAGTAGTGATCTTTCCTGGCGGCGCTGACTTTATAAATTATCTTTCTTACACTATCTTTCCATTCTCCGTGTACTTAGATACAGATATAACTCAAAGTTTACAAGAATTTGTTAATGCTGGCGGAGGGTTTGTCGGAATTTGCGGTGGCTCAATTATTGGTAGTGAACTTTTATCAACAGACATTGATTATTCTGGAGTAAATATTACTCAAGTGGACATGGCTAGCCTAGCCCCTGTTACCGCAGTTGATTACATGGAGTGGTACGACACTTACGCTGGATCGCAAAACGACATTGGTACACTATCTTTTGAAGACCATGTTATTGCTGGAGACTATGCTAGTGGAACTCACTTAGTGGATTATTACGGTGGTCCTTATTTCAAAGATTATAGTAACGTCGAAGTACTTGCTACTTACACTAAAGACTTTATGACTGGTCAGCCTGCAATTGTGGCCAAGGATAACGTTGTTCTTTCTGCGGTTCACCCAGAATATGATTCCGAAACTCAGTTCTTACTAGAAAACATGATCGCCTGGGTTAAGGGTGAGCTTGTCCAACCTGAACCAGTGGACGTAGATGGAGACGGTTATCCCGTAGAAGAAGATTGCGACGATAACAACTCAGATATTCATGAAAATCAAACTTATTACTTAGATAATGACCAGGACGGATTAGGAGATTCTCAAAATTCAACTTCTATTTGTTCTCTAGAAATTCCTAATGGCTATGTTGATGATAATAATGATAGCAATGACAATGATTATGATAACGATGGGTCAGAAATAGGCATTGATTGTAACGACGCTGATGATAACATTCAAAATAATCAAACTTATTATGCTGACACAGATAGCGACGGACTTGGAGACCCAGATAGCTATATCGAAGTTTGTTCTTTCACCATCCCCGAAGGATACGTAAATAATAATTCTGACGAACCTGGAGAACCTGCTCCCGAGCCAGAACCAGTTGACGAAGATGGAGATGGTTATTCTGTCGAAGAAGATTGCGACGACAACAATGCTTCTGTTTACACAGAAATAACTTATTACTATGACTATGATCAAGATGGTCTAGGCAATCCTTATAGCACTTTAGCTGTTTGCTCTCTAGATATTCCAGTTAATTACACCAACAATGCCAACGACCTAAATGATTATGATTACGACAACGATTCTGTGAGCACAGACTCTGACTGTAACGATGCCGACGCTACTATCTGGGACTTGCAAAGATATTATGCAGACACAGATAGCGACGGATTAGGGGATCCAGAAAACTATATCGAAGCTTGCTCTCTAACTATTCCAGAAGGATATGTCACTAATTATTCCGACGAACCAGGTGAGCCAGCTCCAGAGCCAGAACCGGAGGTTGAAGAATTAACTGTTAAAGTAAAAGGCCGATATATTAATATCAATGGCGAGAAAACAAAGATCTTCAAGCACAAGCCAATTAAAAGTAGATATAGCATTTCAGAAGACGAAAGCCAGATCATCGTTATCGGCTTATTCAAAAAAAGAGCCACTATCGTCACTCTAGAACTAGATTCAGATTATCAAATCACTTCTCAAGAAAAAAACATCATTAGATATAGCCATGCCATTAAAAAGCTTAAGGCTAAAATTAAAGACTTAAAAGCTACTTATTTTTAGGGTAAAATAAAATTCAGTATCACAGCGGAGAGGACGAGATTCGAACTCGTGGAACTATTGCTAGCTCACTTGCTTTCCAAGCAAGCCCGTTCGACCACTCCGGCACCTCTCCACTTTAACACTGAATTCTTAGGTCATTTTTAACTTTTACTAACGTTATATATACTATAACATTAATTTAAAATTGGCAACAGAAAAATTCCTGCGGAGTCGTCAGCGAAGCAGAAAAAAAAGATCCCGCCCTTAGTCCTCGTAGGATTGGGGCGGGTTGTCGTTCTGTCGTAATGTCGTGGGTTCAGTCCTAGACGTGCCAGGCCTTGAACTGCTCGTTGAGCTTGGCCGTGGCAGGTACATTGACCCCGAGCTTCTTCAGGATGTGGCTCAGGTCGATGGAGGCGAAGGGCTCGTACCCAGTCCGCAACGGCTGATCCGGGGCAAGCTCGGTCATCGCCTTGACCACTCTCTGCGCTACACGTTCGTGAGGACCAGGGCCCCTACCATGGACGAAGAGGTCCAGGTGGACACCGTCTTCCTCTGCTCGGAAGCCGAGATTGACGTTGTTCTTTCCCTTCTGCTCCATGAGGAGTCGGTCAGTGGAAAGAACCGGGCGGTAGCTGGGGTACCTGTCGTTCATCAGATAGGCGACTGCGTGATCCTTGCAGGCACAGCCCATCCCTACCGCTAGCCAGCTGATTCCCGGGCTGTCCATGTCTTCGTGGAAGACCACAGGAATGACCCGACGGCAGTTGATCCGCGGGGCCAGGATCTGGTACAGTTCCCAGTCACCCTTGCCATCCAGCCTCAGGCAGTAGAGGTGGCCGCTGCAGCACTTGCTGGCCCCAACCACGATGACATCGTCATTGTAGCGGTGCGATGTGCGAAGGTGGCCAGCCACCTGAATGCCCCACTGTGTGGGTAGGGGCAGGGTGAAGATCAGCTTTTCATCAACGAAGAGCTCACTTCCCTTGATTTCCACGTTCATAATGTCTCCTTTGGAGGGGTGAGAATGTGGTGCCGGGCGTAGAAGATTCCTCTCAGCCAGACTCATTAATCTACATCATTTTAACAATTTTGTCAACCTATAATTGACAATACCCTAAAAACAGGGTAGTATAGAGCCATATGTCTATAAAAACCAACCCCTTAATCTATCTCACATCCAAGATGTGGCATTATTCCAAAGGCAATCGCCCTAGGGTTGTTTTGTACGTGGTCTTAGTAGTCTTAGCTAACTCAGTTTATTTATCAGAGCCACTAGTTGTTGCTAAAATCCTAAATGTAGTTCAACAAGAAGGCGTTACTCAAGATAATTTAGCTAAAATCTTACTATTACTATCCTTATTTGTTCTTTTAACCCTTCTTTTCTGGCTCCTTCATGGCCCAGCCCGAGTTTTAGAAATGAAAAATGCTTTCAATGTCCGCGCTAAATATAAAAAATTTCTTTTAGACGGCGTGATGAGCCTGCCTGCAGCTTGGCACACAGACCATCATTCTGGTAATACCATCGACAAAATCGAAAAAGGAACTAAATCTTTATACGACTATTCAGCCGAGTCTTTTGATTTGATCCAAAACGTAGTTCGATTAGTCTTTGGTTATTGTGCTTTAGTTTATTTCAATGTCCATGCTAGTTACTTAGTTGCTTTTGCTGTTATTGGAACTATTTATTTGATTCTTCAATTCGATAAAGTTTTAGAAAAGCAGTACACTCGTTTAAACCGCATGGAAAATAAAATTTCTGCTAAAGTCTATGACTCTATCAGTAATATTACTACGGTTATAATTTTGCGTATCGAAAAATTAGTCAGTACTTCTATCTATAAAAAAATAATGACCCCTTGGAAATTATTCAAGTATAATGTCAAACTTAATGAAGTTAAATGGTTTATAGTCAACATGTGCGGAACCGTGATGACCTTTATGGTCATGGGTTCTTACATTGCCTTTAACGCCTGGGCCGGAGAAGTGGTGCTATTTGGGACTGTCTACTTACTATATTCATACACCGAAAAAATTCAATGGATGTTCTTTATGTTTGCCTATTTGTATGGCACTAAGATGAGACAAAAAATGGACGTCTTAAACGCCGAAGAATTAACCAAAGACTTTCCTAAAAATTTAGCCCAAGAAAAAGCAGAGCTACCAAGTAATTGGCAACAATTTAAAATCACGGGCCTAAATTTTTCCTATAGCGGTAAAGACGGAGATTTAAACCTACGAAATATTAAGTTCAAAGCTAAACATGGAGAAAAAGTTGCCTTTATTGGTGAGAGCGGATCTGGAAAAACAACCATGATGAAATTAATTAGGGGATTATACCAGGCTCAGTCTTTAGACTTAACTGTAGACAGCAAAGAGTTAACAGATTTTAATTCTATTTCTGCTGACATCTCTCTAATTCCTCAAGACCCAGAAATTTTCAACTCTACTATTAAAGATAATCTTACTTTCGGCATTCCTTATACTGAAAAAGAAATAAAAAAGTTTACTGACTTAGCTGAATTTACGGAAACAATCAAACGTCTTCCTAAGGGCCTTGATTCTTCTATTGTAGAAAGAGGAGTTAATCTTTCTGGTGGTGAAAAACAGCGCTTGGCTTTAGCTCGTGGCTTAATGGCTTCTCAAGATAAAGAGATTATTCTCTTAGACGAGCCTACTTCTAGTGTTGATTCTAAAAACGAATTAAAAATTTATCAAAACATCTTTCAGGCTTTCCCTGAAAAAACTATTATTTCTTCAATCCATCGATTACACTTGTTGGAACACTTTGATTTTATCTATTTCTTTAAAAACGGCCGCATCATCGCCCATGGTCCTTTAGAATCACTTCTTCTAACATCATCAGAATTTAAAAATTTATGGAATAAATACCATAAAAGTATAAAGTAAAGCTTGCCCGTGCGGTTTGCAAAGCAAAACGCCACGGGAACTTTGGGATAAGTATCATCAAAGCTTAAGTTGACTTAGTCCCTAAAATAAGGTACTTTAAATGCATGTTCAACTCTCCAATTGATGAAATAAAACAACGTTTAGACATCATTGATGTTCTTAGCGAATATTTAAAGCTCAAACCATCTGGCTCCAACCACAAAGCCTGCTGTCCTTTTCATAACGAGAAAACTCCTTCTTTTATGGTTTCTCAAGAAAAGCAGATTTATCATTGCTTTGGCTGTTCCAAAGGCGGAGACATGTTCGAGTTTATTCAAGAAATTGAAGGTGTTGATTTTCCCGAGGCTTTAAGAATTTTAGCTAATAAAGCTAATGTTAAATTAACGCGTCACAACCCAGAGCAGGAAAATAAGAAAACCAAGACCATGGACATCTTGACCGAGACCGCCCGCTTTTGGCAGCAATCTTTACTTGAATCAGACGAAGGCCGTGATGCTTTAAAATACCTAAAAGAAGACCGCCAACTAAAACAAGAAACAATAGAAGATTTTAAAATTGGCTATGCTGATGACAGTTGGGATAAATTATCCAAGCACCTTAAACAAAAGGGCTATCAAGAAGATGATATTTTCCAAGCTGGTCTTACCGTAAAAAAAGATAAAGGGATAGGGTATTACGATCGTTTTAGAGGCCGAGTAATGTTTCCTATTTGCGATGTTCATTCTAACATTGTCGGATTCACCGGCCGGATATTAAAAGAAGACCCAGATCGTCCTGGCGGAAAGTACGTCAACACTCCTCAGACTCATGTTTTTGATAAGTCTCGTGTTTTATATGGTTTAAACAAAGCTAAGCAAAATATTAAAAAGCTAGGCGCTGCTTTATTAGTCGAAGGCCAGATGGATGTTATCATGGCTCATCAACAAGGATTTAATAATACTGTGGCTGCTTCTGGAACTGCCTTAACCGAATCTCAAGTTAATTTATTAAAACGCTACTCTCATAATTTATTATTATCTTTTGATATGGACGCGGCTGGTCTAGAAGCAGCTAAGCGGGGGATTGCCCAAGCTCAAGAGCAAGAGATGAATATCAAGGTAATGCTTTTACCTGAAAAATTTAAAGATCCTGATGATTGCTTAAAAGAAGATCCCCAAGCATTTAAAGAGTCTTTAAAAAATGCTCAGAACATCATGGATTATTATTTTACTGTTAGCCTAAAAGGTTTAGATATGGGCAAAGTTGATGACAAGAAAAAAGCCGCTAAAGCATTATTACCCTTACTTATTCCAATATCTGATCCAGTTGAACAATCTCATTACTTAAAAAAACTGGCTGACTTAGTCGGCGTCCCTGAAGATTTATTACGCAATAAATTAAAGAGCTTAAATAAAAAGCCTCTTAAAAAAACTCCACCCTCTCCAGACGTGGAGAGGGGGGCCGGGGGGGAGAGGAAAGACAGATTTAGCCAGTTATCAGAAAGAATTATCGCCTTAGCTATTAAGCAGTCCGAAGATTTTAAATATTTCATAGATTATCTGTCTCCAGAGTTTTTAAGTGGCCCCAAATTACAAGCCCTTTACAAAGATTTGATTAATTACTATAATAACAAGGAACAACTGAATATCGACGAATTTGTTAAAGAGTATCCAGAACAACAAAAAAGAGTAGGTATACTCTCACTTTTAGCTGAGAGTGAATTTTCAAGTACTTCTGAAAAGGAATTACAGACAGAGATACTCAATGCCATCAAAAGTTTAGAAAAAAACTATATTCAAAATCGCCTCCAAGCCTTAGAAAAAGAGCTCGCTTCGGCCGAAGCTCAACAAAATCATCAACAAACCAAGGTACTTAGTGAGGAGTTCAATTTATTAACTCAAAAATTAGCTCAACTATTATAAGCTATGCCTCCTAAGAAAAAAAAGACAACCACAAAAAAGAAAAAAACAACTACTACAAAAAAGAAGGCTCCTGCAAAGAAAAAGAAAAAAGCAGCCCCCAAAAAAAAGGCTGCTCCAAAGAAAAAAGTAGTTAAAAAAGCTGCTCCAAAGAAAAAGAAAAAAGCAGCCCCTAAGAAGAAAACTAGAAAAACTAGATATCAGCCCGCACCTTTTCCTGAGGTAGCTGCGGCTCGTTTGATTCAAAAAGGAAGAACCCGCTGTTTCGTTACTGAAACAGAGGTTATTTATACTTTCCCAGATTTAGAAGATTATCTTCATGATTACGAAGAGTGGATCAATCAATTAGAATTACATGGAGTTAATATTCAAGAAAGCAATGATGGAATTCTCGGTGGAGCTACCACTTCTGTTTTAGACGCTAAACAAAAACAAGAAGAAGAAAAAACTCGGATTGACCTTTCTGATGTTTCTGGAGATTCTATTCAAATGTACTTACGAGAAATTGGTAAAGTTCCTCTATTAAAAAGTGAAGACGAAATTCGTTTGGCTAAACTTAAAGAACGCGGAGACCAAGAAGCTAAAAGAAAACTAATCGAAGCTAATCTTAGATTAGTAGTTTCTATTGCAAAAAAATTCACTGGCCGCTCTCTTTCTTTACTAGACTTAATTCAAGAAGGAAATGTTGGCCTATTTAGGGCCGTTGAAAAGTTTGACTATCGCAAAGGTTATAAATTTTCTACATACGCTACTTGGTGGATTCGCCAGGCTATCACTCGGTCTTTAGCTGATCAATCACGTACTATCCGTATTCCAGTTCACATGGTAGAAACTATTAATAAGTTTACTCAGATCCAGCGTGGTCTTATTCAAAGCCTTGGTCGTGAACCATTACCAGAAGAAATCGCTGCTGAAATGGGGCAACCATTACCAAAGGTTTTACAAATTATAAAGATTAATCAAGAAACTGTTTCTCTAGAAACTTCAGTGGGGGAAGACGATGATGATTCTACTTTAGGTGATTTTATTGAAGATAAAAAGACCGTGACTCCAGACAGAGCTGCTTCTTTAGAGTTATTAAGCGATCATGTTAAAGAGATTATTCAAGAGTTACAACCTCGTGAACAAAAGATTTTAGAAATGCGTTTTGGCCTTACCGACGGTGTTTCTCATACCTTAGAAGAAGTTGGTCAAGAGTTTGGAGTTACTCGTGAGCGTATCCGTCAGATTGAAGCAAAAGCCCTAGAAAAGATGCAACAGCACATATCCATGCGGAAATTAAAGGACTACTAGACAAAAACTGAATATTAGTATATATTGTATTCATTGTTCTTTTAAATATATTCAAGAGTAGCTCAGTTGGTCAGAGCAACCGGCTGTTAACCGGTAGGTCGTGGGTTCGAATCCCACCTCTTGAGCAATTAAAAAATCCCCTTAACGGGGATTTTTTGTTTCAGCCCTTAAATAAAATTATCAAACTCTTCTTCCTCACCACCAATAATTTCCTGAACTCGGCCTACTTGTCCATCTTCTAAGCGTACTTTAATCCCTCGATGATGCTCAGCTGAGCCTGTTAAGAGGTCTTCAACAATCCCGCGGGTTAGCTTGCCCGTGGGCTGGTCTTTTTTTAAAACAATATCCACTTCTAAGCCGGGATAAATATCTTGGCGTAATGTTCCATTACTCATTGTCTTTTTTTAAAAATACTGAATGCGCTGGATCTTCATCTGACTCCACAACAAATCTACATGATTTTTCTTCAGGATCTATACACACACATGGATTTGCCTCTCTATCTTCTCTTGAGATAATTATATTTTCTGGAGTAATTCCATATTTTTTAAATTCATCTAAAACATCCTCGGTCATATGGTCAAAGGCACTAGCAGGTAATTTATCTAAGTATGGGATGTGGCCTGCCTCAAAATCAAGTCCAGGCGGGCTATCAGGGTTGTCATAATTTTGATTAGCATAACCAAGTAAATCTCCGGCTTTAAATGTTTGGCCAGTTTCAATTTCAGGTATAAGATAAATATGGTCAAAAGCGACCATCCACAAACTATATTTTGGTGATAAGAGTGCATGGACCCCTTTGTCAGATCCAAAAGTTAATATAGCTATTACTCTTCCGTCAAATGGGGCATAAATCTCAACTTCATTATTTCTATTTAGATATTCTGGTTTAGATGTTACATAATGCTTTAGAGAGCTTTTTGGTTCATCATAATTAAGAAATCTTCCCGCATCATGGCCGTAGCAACTCCTGAATTTAGTAAATCTTCCAATTTGCTCTAAATTAAAAGGTACTGTTGTGATAAATTTCTTTTCCTTATCTTCAAAAAAAGCCCAGGTATAAAAAATGATCACTATTAGCAAAGGCAATCCTATAATAGCTGATAAAATTATTAAGGTAACTTTTTTTCTTTTGCTCATAATCATATTATAGCATAATTTTTATCTAAAAAGCCCCCTCTCCAAGAATGTGGAGAGGGGGTTGGGGGAGAGGAATGGATATGCTATAATAAAAACAGTAAAAAATTAAAATAAAATTATGAAAAAAGGACTCCTTATTTTGGCACCATTATTTATGGTGTTATTTTTATGTTCTCCAGCTTTAGCCTTGGACCCAGTAGTTAAAAAGAACTCTGTAGTCTCTAATTTAGGGCTTTATGGAGGGCAACCAGAAGAAATAGCCGTAGACTACGGCACAGACGTTGCTTGTGTCGCTAATTACGCTCCAGACGGGCTTTATTGTACTGACGACGGCGGAACTACCTGGCAAACCACTCTCGACAACGTGGGAGTAGCTAAGAATGTAGAAATTGATCAATCTAATGGTTACATCTACGCCTTAGTAGGTGATGTTTTACTTCAAAGTACAGACTCTGGGGTTTCTTTTACAGATTTAACTGCCAATGTCGGAGCAGCTAATTTTAATCGATCTATCGCTATCAACGACGCTGTTATGGTCGCTATGTCTCAGGGCCAAGTTGCCATGACTGAGGATGATGGAGCTACTTTTGCTATCAATACCGTTGCTTCAGACAAAGATGTTCTTAATTTAGGAGCTTCTCCAACTGCTGGAACTTACTATGCAGTTATGCAAGATGATAACGGAAACTATTTATATAAAACCACAGATGCTGGAGCTAATTGGACAGACATGGATGTTCATAGTAATGGAGTAGTTGCGGATAGTGAGTTTTATAGAGTTGGAGTTGATCCATTAGACGCTACTCATATCGTTCTAACTTCTGTAGTTAGCGGAA
>CAZNEH010000026.1:0-14468 GCA_964572175.1 uncultured Gammaproteobacteria bacterium | reverse complement strand
AGGCTCCATCTTTTGGTAAGCCCATTACTGAGTACGATCCAAAATCTAAGGGAGCTCGCGCTTATGAAAAACTTGCTCAGGAATTAATTACTACTGAATCAAATAATTAAAATAAAAATAAATGTCATTAGGAAAAGGACTTGGTTCTCTGATCCCTCCAAAAACTAGCCCTACTCAAGTAGCTAGCGAAGCCAGAGCTTCCGAGCACCAAGATGCTCACACCGGAATTTTAGAAGTTGAAGTAAATAAAATAAAGCCGAACCCCTATCAACCTCGTCGTCAATTTGACCACTGGGAATTAGAAGACTTAGTAAAGTCCATTAAAGAACATGGTCTTCTTCAGCCTGTGGTGGTAACTCAAGAAGGGGATGGCTACCAGCTTATTGCTGGTGAGCGTCGTTTAAAGTCTTCTAAACTAGCTGGCTTAAAGAAAATTCCAGTAATTGTCCGCACTGCTTCAGACTTAGAAAAACTAGAACTAGCCTTAATTGAAAATATTCAACGTTCAGATCTTAACCCAGTTGAAAAAGCCGAGGGTTATCAAAAATTGCTAGACGAATTTGGTTTAACCCAAGACCAGGCCGCTAAGAAAATGGGTATTCCTCGATCTACTCTAGCTAACACTCTGCGTTTCTTAGAATTACCAGCCGAAGTCTTAAAAGGCTTAGGAGATAAAAAAATTAGTGAAGGCCACGCCAAAGTTTTACTTAGTTTAGATGGTCCTTTAGAACAGTCTAAAGTCTACAAAGTAATTATTCAACAAAAACTTTCTGTTAGAGACTTAGAGCAATACATTGTTACTAATAAGCCAGCTCTTAAAAACAAGAAAAAACCAGCTAAGCAATCTATCGATCCTCAAGTCATGGCTTATGAAGACGAGCTTCAAGACGCTTTACAAACTCCAGTTAAAATAAACAAAAAAGGAGAATCAGGATACATTAAAATCGATTTCTACTCTTCCGCTGAACTTAACAGCTTAATTAAGAAGATTTCCTAAGAAGTAAAATTCAAAAGTTTAGAGATACCTTTACGTCTTTTCTTATTGAACCAATGTTTAATATGATGTCGCGCACTTCTAGTTTTAACAAACTTTAGCCAGTCTTCAGAGGGTCCAGGTCTATTTTTATCATTATAAATCTCCACTACATCCCCACTTTTTAAAGTAGTATCTAAACTAACATTTTTTTCATTTACTGAAGCGCCCACACATTGATGTCCCAAGTCTGTGTGAATATGATAAGCAAAGTCAACTGGCGTGGCATCTTCTGGTAAGTCGATCACATCACCATTCGGAGTAAAAACAAAAATATGAGTTTGGAAAATATCAATTTTCAAAGACTCTAAATACTCATCTTCCCCTTGAGTTTCTTTTTGCAATTTAGCTAATTGCTCCACCCAAAGTAATTTTTCTTGGTTAATCTTTTTACCAGACTCTTTATAATGCCAATGAGCGGCAATACCATATTCTGCTTCTTCATGCATTTCTTTAGTTCTAATTTGTACTTCCACGATCTTTCCTTGTTTAGTAAAAACAGTGGTATGCAAAGACTGGTACCCATTTGGCTTAGGCTGAGAAATATAATCTTTAATTCTTCCTTTTAAGGGCTTGCAATGTTTATGGACGATTCCCAAGGTCTCGTAACACTTGGCCACGTCTTCAACGATTATTCTAACCGCTACTAAGTCATAAATCTTAGTGATGTCTCGATTATATTTTAATAATTTTTTAAATAAGCTGTATAAATGCTTGTCTCGGCCATGAATATCAGAAAATTCAATATTATTATCTGCTAAAATAACCGCTAAGTCTTTTTGAAACTTTTTAACATATTTTTCTCTTTCTTTAAAATGCCCCTTAATTTTATTATGTAGCCATTTATATTCTTGAGTAAAAACATGAGGAAAGGAGTGATCTTCAATTTCACCTTTAATTTGTCCCATTCCCAAGCGATTAGCAATTGGCGCGTAGATCTCCAAGCTTTCTAAAGCAATTCTTTTTCTTTTTTCTTCTGGTAAGGCATCTAAAGTCTTTAAATTATGAAGTCGATCTGCAAAACGAATCACAATTACTCTAATATCTTTAGCCATAGCCACAAACATTCTTCTTAGATTCTCTAAGTACCGCTCCATTCCACGATATTTAAGTTGTCCCAGCTTGGTCACTCCATCCACTAGTTTTTCTACCTCTGCTCCAAACTCTTTACGTAGCTCTTTTTGAGTAATCTCTGTATCTTCACAAACATCATGAAGTAGGCCAGCCATAATAGTTGGTTGGTCCATTCTTAGCTCCGCCAAACGAATCGCAGTTTGCAAAGGATGTTGAATGTAGGGTTCTCCAGACTTTCTTTTTTGATCTCCATGAGCTTCTTTTGCATAATCATAAGCCAAGCGGATAGCATCTAAATCCACATTTAGGTTTTTCTTTTTAATTACTTTTTCCAGGTCTTTAAAACCTGCTTGGTTTAAAATCATCATAATCATATTGTACTTAAAATCTTTGCTTTTGTCCATAATATATATTTACAAAAGAGTAAAAATGTGCTATCATTAAAGTATGATAGTACTAATTCTCATCGGATACATCCTAGCCCTCGTGGCCGTTTTTTATTTATTGACCCAAATTTGCCGTTGCTATTTTGTGGAAAGCTTAGAGCACATTGCTAAAAAGCTAAAACTTTCCCAAGATGTTGCCGGAGCCACTTTAATGGCTTTTGGCGGTAGCGCCCCAGAATTTTTGATCGTGGTCATCACTTTAATCCATCCAGGTAACCATGCCAACTTTGGAGCTGGGACTATAGTAGGTTCAGCAGTTTTTAATATTTTAGTCGTGGTTGGAATCTCGGCCATGATATCTACTACTTACTTAGCCTGGAAGCCAGTTATCAGAGATATCATTTTTTATGTTATTGCTATCTTAACATTGTTCTTAGTTTTCCAAGATGGTCGAGTAACTTGGCAAGAGGGCTTAACTTTATTAGTGCTATACGGAGTTTATCTAATTACCTTATTTAGTTGGCAAAAACTTGCCCCCAAAAAAGACCAGCAAAGCCTTGGTGGGTCCTGTGCTCCAAAGAGCCGTACCAGAAGGGCTTTAAAATTCTTAGATTATCTTTTTTACGAAAGCAAACAACGACATACTCAATTTTACGTTAGAATATTTATCACTTCTATTGTTACCATCGGTCTTTTATCTTGGGCCTTAGTAGAAATAGTTATTAGAGTTTCTAATATTTTAGAAATTCCAGAAACCTTTATCGCTCTTACCTTGGTTGCTTTTGGGACTTCTGTCCCAGATTTAATCACTTCCATCATTATGGCTCGTCAAGGCAGGGGAGCTATGGCTATTGCCGATGCCTTAGGTAGTAACATCTTTGATATTTTATTCGGCTTTGGCTTACCTTGGTTAGTTTATACTCTTATTACCCAAGATGCCTTACTAGTTTCTACAGAAAATTTACAAGGTTCTATAATTTTACTATTTGCCACTGTTATTGTTACCATCGTCCTCTTAGTTCTTCGTAAATTCAAAATAGGCCGTTCTGCCGGTGCCTTCTTAATCTTTTGTTATTTAATCTATCTAGCATACACAATTTTGTATGCCCTTGAAATAGTTTAACATCTTTGCTATACTGACTTTTGTTCACATAACCCCTAAAGCCACTAACTATGGCCGAATTTTTATTGAAAACACAATTTAAACCCTCTGGAGACCAACCTCAGGCTATCCGTAGTCTTTGTAGTGGCTTAAAAAAAGGCATGGATTTCCAAACTTTACTAGGCGTTACCGGCTCTGGGAAGACTTTTACTATGGCTAATATTATTGCCAAGCACCAAAAGCCCACTCTGGTTTTAGCTCCTAATAAAACTTTGGCCGCCCAGCTATATCGAGAGTATAAGAACTTCTTTCCTGAAAATTCTGTTAACTATTTTGTTTCTTATTACGACTACTACCAGCCCGAGGCTTACATGCCTATCAGCGATACCTATATAGAAAAAGAAGCGCAGATCAATGAAGAAATAGATCGTCTTCGTCACCAGGCAACTAGCGCCTTGGTTACTCGAAACGACGTAATCGTAGTTTCTTCTGTGTCTTGTATTTATAATCTTGGTCTTCCAGAAAATTATTACGAAGGTACTTTATTATTAAGAGTCGGAGACGAGTATAAACGAGAAGAAATTATCGACAATTTAATTAATAAGCAATTTACTAGAACTAAGGGCGAATTAGATCGTGGACACTTTAGAGTGCGAGGCGATAATTTCGAGATTATGCCAGCCGAATCTACTTTTATTTATCAATTCCAGTTAGTAGACAAAAAATTAAGTGATTTAAAAGTAATAGACAAAAGTACCCGGAGACTAAAAGAAGAGTTAAACGAGGCTATTATTTTCCCAGCCAAGCATTTTGTTTCTTATGATAATGATAGAGCTATTTCAGATATTAAAAACGAACTTTCAGAGTATTTAGATTTTTTAAATGATAGAAATTTATTACTAGAGGCCGAACGATTAGAGCGGCGCACTCGTTACGACATGGAGATGATCAAGAGCTTAGGCTATTGCCATGGAATTGAAAATTACTCTCGGCATCTTCTAGGAAATGAACCAGGTCAACCTCCAAATACTTTATTAGAGTACTTTCCAGATGATTTTTTACTTATTATAGATGAGTCTCATTTAGCTGTGCCCCAAGTTAGGGGAATGTATGCTGGTGATCAAGCTCGTAAAAAGACCTTGGTCGAGCATGGTTGGCGTTTACCTTCCGCTTTAGACAATCGTCCTCTTCGTTTTGATGAATTTTTAGATCGCTTAGGACCAGTTATTTTTACTTCTGCCACTCCTGGTGATTTTGAACTAGAGCAATCTAAAGCTATTGTTGAACAAGTTATTAGACCAACTGGTTTAGTAGATCCAGAGGCTGAAATTCGTCCTTCTTCTACCCAAGTTGATGACTTGATTAAAGAAATTCCTGGTCAACAACGAGTTCTAGTAAATACCCTAACCAAACGAATGGCCGAAGACCTCACAGATTTCTTGCAGCGCGAGGGTAATAAAGTTAGATGGATGCACTCAGAAACCAAAACCTTAGAACGAACCGAGATATTAAAAGAATTTAGAGAAGGTAAGTTTAATATTTTAGTTGGAGTGAATTTATTGCGCGAAGGCTTGGATTTACCAGAAGTAACCATGGTGGCAATTCTTGATGCCGACAGAGAAGGATTTTTACGTAACGAGCGTTCTTTGATCCAGTTAATGGGTAGAGCTGCTAGAAACGCTGATGCTAAAGTAATAATTTATGCTGACAAAGTTACGGGTTCTTTAAAGCGCGCTTTAGACGAAACTGGTCGTCGTCGTAAAAAACAAGTAGCTCATAACAAAAAACACGGAATCATCCCCAAAACTATAACTAAAAAAATAGAAGATTTCTTAACAACTTAATCTCTTCGGTACAATTCGCCGCAGGCGAATCACTCAGAGCTTAAAAATAAACCTTGAGTGATTTCGCAAAGCGAAATTGTATCGAAAGGTTTATATAAAAATATGTTACAAGAAGATAAGATAAAAATTACCGGAGCCAGGTTGCATAACCTTCAAGATGTGAACCTAGAGCTTCCTAAAAATAAAATAATTGCTTTTACCGGTGTTTCTGGATCAGGAAAGTCATCCCTAGCTTTTGATACTATTTTTGCTGAAGGTCAAAGACGTTATATCGAGTCTCTTTCTCCTTATATTCGCCAATTTTTAGGTCAAATGGACCGTCCAGAGGTAGATGAGATAACTGGGCTTTCTCCCGCCATTGCTATCAACCAAAAAGCCTTATCTCGCAATCCTAGATCCACTGTTGGTACTCTTACCGAGATTCACGATCATCTTCGCGTCCTGATGGCTCGCTTAGGAGATGTTTATTGTCCTAAATGCGGAGAACGTCTACAAAAACTTTCTTTAGACGAAATGGTCGACCTGGTAACCTCTCAAGCCAAAGAGAAAATAGAAATTTTTGCTCCTGTTGTTCGAGGTCGCAAAGGAGAATACTATCAAATGCTTTACGACTTTTTAAATTTAGGATTTTCCGAGGTTATAGTAGATGGCAAGAAAAAAAGTTTACATAATAAAATATCTCTATCCCCAAATAAAAAACATTTTATTGATTTAGCCGTAGATACAGTCATGCCCATTGACCAAACTAGATTATACGAAGCTATAGAGAATTCTTTAGATCATGCTAAGGGCTTAGTCAAAGTTATTTTAGATGACGACAAAGAATTAATCCTTTCTTCTAAGTGGAGCTGTCCTCATGATGGTTTTTCTTATGGGGAAATTGAACCTAGGATGTTTTCTTTCAACTCTCCTTTTGGCGCTTGCCCAGATTGTAATGGCTTGGGCTGTAAATCTTGTGATTTTAAGAGGATTAAAAAAGAAAATTTATCCATAAAACTAAAGAACAAAAATATTGTTCAGATCCTTGATTTTACCCTGGAGGAAGCTAAAGAATTTTTTGATAATTACGGTGACAAGCTAGACAAGAAAAAGGCTAAAATTGCCGCCAATCCTTTAAAAGAGGTTCAAGAGCGTCTTAAGTTTTTAAACAATGTAGGCCTAGATTATATTACTTTAGCCCGTAAGGCCGAAACTTTATCTGGGGGCGAGGCTCAGAGAATTAGATTAGCTTCTCAAATTGGGTCCCATCTCTCTGGAGCTTTGTATGTTTTAGACGAGCCTACTATTGGCTTGCACGAACGCGATACTGATCGCTTAATTCAAACTATTAAATCTTTACGTGATCATCGTAACACTGTCATTGTTGTAGAGCATGATGAGTTAACTATTAAAAACGCAGATCATTTTGTAGATCTTGGTCCTGGGGCCGGGGAACACGGGGGAGAAATTACCGCCCAAGGAGATATCCCAGCTATCCTTAAAAAAGATTCTAAACAAAAATCTTTAACTTTAGACTATATCAAGGGAGACAAAAAAATTGCCGTACCTACTAAGCGCCGTAAGCAAGATCACGGTACTTTAAAAGTTAAAGGAGCTAAGCTACATAATTTAAAAAATCTAGACGTAGATATTCCTTTGCAAAAGTTTATTTGTTTAACCGGAGTCTCTGGCTCAGGCAAATCTACCTTGTTATACGACATTCTTTATAAAAATATTACTAAGCGTAAAAATAATTCCAAGGCTAAACTAGAAAACGCTCGTCATTTAGAAGGAACTGAGTATGTTACTAAAACAGTTTTGGTAAACCAAAACCCTATTGGCCGCAGTCCTCGTTCTAACCCCGCTACTTATACTGGAATTATGAGTCCTATTAGAGAATTTTTTGCCGAATTACCTGAAGCACGAAAAAGAGCCTATACTGCTTCTCGTTTTTCATTTAACCGTCCAGATGGTCGCTGCGAAGCCTGTTCTGGAGTAGGTTATAATATGATCGAGATGCATTTCTTGCCTCCAGTTTGGGTAGAGTGTGGAGTTTGTCATGGAAAACGATATAACCGCGAAACTTTACAAGTTAAGTATAAGGGTAAAAATATTTCTCAAGTTTTAGAAATGACTGTGGCTACGGCCTTAAAACATTTTTCAGAGATCCCTCAAATCAAAGACAAACTTCAAGTTTTAGAAGAAGTTGGCCTAGGCTATATTCGTCTAGGACAATCTGCGACCACTCTTTCTGGTGGGGAAGCTCAACGCATCAAGCTAGCCAAGGAATTAACCCAACCTCTTAAACGTCGAGTTCTTTATATGTTAGACGAGCCTACTGTTGGCTTGCACTATCACGACTTAGAACTCTTACTAGATGTCTTACAACGCTTAGTCGACAAAGGCCACACTGTTATGGTTATTGAACACAATCTTCACATGATCAAATGTGCCGACCACATTGTCGACCTCGGCCCTGAGGGAGGGGACAAAGGCGGCGCCCTTGTTGCCCAAGGCACCCCTGAAGACATCCTTCGTGCTAAAAAAAGTTATACCGCCTTATACTTAGATGAGTATTTGTAATTGACAAAAGACTAAAATTAGGCTATCATTAAAGTACAATTTAAAAATAATATAACTATATGTTTGAACTTCACCTTGCAGACGGGTTAACCGTCTCTTCTAATTCGGTTTGTTCGCCCTTAGCCTTAATTGGTAATCCTGGGCAAGGAAAAACCGTTTTTTTAATTCAATTAGTTAAAGAGCTAGTAAAGAATAAGCAGGCTGGCCTTCTTTACGATCCCTATGGAGACTTAGCTAAGGGTATACAAGAGATATTAAAAACGAAAGAATCTAAAGAGCTAGTAAAGTTTATTAAACAAGAAGACTTTATTAAACAAGAAATTAATTTTGATTCATTTATTATTGTTTCTGGAAAAACTATTAAAGACGGAGCGATTTATACTAGAGAAATAGCCGATCAAGTTATTACCAAGGCTTATAAAAAATTAATTCCAGAAAATTGGCTAATCATAGATCAAGCTTTTGACTTAGCTACTGAAGAAATTCTTGAAAATTATTTATCACCAGAAGCGCCAAAAACAATTCTCAGTGATACAACATTCATTAATTTATCTGAAGAACAAAGAGATAAGCTTTTTAAACAAGCTAAACAATTTATAATTTATAAGCCTAGAAATATAGACGGCCGCTTTATTGAAGATTATATAAAAAAACCAACTGCTAAAGACATTGCTGCAATTAAACAATATCATTTTTGTTGGTTAGATAATAATAAAAATTCTTATCATCAAGGAATTTGGCCAGTAGAAGAAATTTAAAATGGACATAAAACAGAAAGCTAAAAAATTTCCTCTTAAACCCGGAGTGTATAGATTTCTAGACTCCAAGGGCAAGATTCTTTATATTGGTCGAGCCACCTTACTACGTCGCCGTATTTTACAATACTTTTCTAAAAACATAGATTCTAGAATTAGCGAGATGGTCAGCCTAGCTCGTGATATTAAGTTCGAACAAACAGACAATGTCTTAGACGCTATCATCCTCGAAGCAAACCTAATCAAAAAACACTGGCCCAAGTATAATATTAAAGACAAAGACGATAAGTCTTTCCTTTATATCGTCTTTACTAAAGACAAATTTTCTTATCCTTTATTAATTCGTGGTAAAGACTTAACCAAGTTTCCTAACCCTAAAAAAATATTTGGTCCTTACCGAAATTATCAGTTATTAAAAAAGGCTTTACGCATCTTACGCAGAGTATTTCCCTATGCCACTCACAAACCAGGCACAGGCAAGCCTTGTTTTGATTATCAAATCGGTTTATGTCCTGGAACTTGTGTTAACGAAATAACTCAAAAAGATTACAACCAGAATATAAAAAACTTAATGTTGTTACTAGGCGGTGAGAAGAAGAGACTAATGAAAAAGTTAATCAAAGAAAACCCAGATCAAGCCCAGGCCTTAGAAAAACTAGCTGATTTTTCCTTAATAACTAATGACGACTTAAATAGTTCTCGTTTCAGTAGAATAGAATGCTACGACATTTCTCACTTTAGCGGCAAAGAAGCTTATGGGTCTATGGTGGTTTTTGAAAATGGTCAGCCTAATAACTCTGAGTACAGATTATTTAAAATAAAAGAAAACCCAGGCGATGATCTAGCATCTTTGAAAGAAGTTTTAACTCGCCGGCTTAAACATACAGAATGGGCCAAGCCAGACTTAATTGTCATCGACGGTGGCCGACCCCAAATAGATTATTTAGATGGCGTTATTCGTCATATCCCATATGTCGGTATATCGAAGTACGGGGGAGACCGCTTAACCTTTCCTGCTAACACTCCCGAAGCCATTAAAATTATTATTAGAGCGGCTAAGCCTATTTTACTTCAATCTAGGGAAGAAGCCCATCGTTTTGCCAACAAAGGTAGGCTTTCTAGAAAAAAGACTTGACAAGTTTTCTTATTAGGAATATACTCTAATTAGGAATAATTACTAATAAGAAACATATGCAACAATGCACTACTCGCAATACAATCCAAAAACAAGAGATTATCGATCACTTGTGCAAGGTGCATAACCATCCTACGGCTGAGCAAATTCTTATAGCTGTTCGAAAAAAAATTCCTAATATTAGTCAGGGAACAGTTTATCGTAATTTAAAAAAGCTTGTCGAGACCGGAGAAGTCATGGAATTAGCCGGTGACCCCAAGCGATACGATGCTAATACCTGTGCTCATGCCCACTTTATCTGTAAGAATTGCGGTAAAGTTATGGACATCAAAAAATCAATTCATATAAACGATTTAAAAAAACACAATCTAGGCTCTATTGATGCCTGTCATATTTCATTTCATGGAATTTGTAAAGATTGTCAAACTAAAAAGTAAAAAAATTATGCAAGAACAAGAAAACATTCTAGACCTTCCATTAATAGGTCAACAAGTACCAGACTTTGAGTTCGAAGTCTACCACAAAGGAAAAATCAGTAAAACTAAATTATCAGACTATAAAAATAAATGGATAGTCATGCTATTTTATCCAGCTGATTTCACTTTTGTCTGCCCAACTGAATTATCAGAGGCAGCCAGCTTATACAAAAAGTTTCAAGACGCTGGAGCAGAGATAATTAGTGTTAGCACAGACACTGCTTTTGTTCATAAAGCTTGGCATGATCAATCACCAATGATCAAGACTATTAAGTATCCTATGGCCGCTGACCCAACTGGTCAAATTTGTACCGCTTTAGGAACTTATTTACCTGAAGAAGGATTATCTACTCGAGCCACTTTCATCTTAAATCCAAAAAGAGAAATAGTATCTGTAGATTTACACTCTAACGATATTGGTCGTAACGCCGAAGAAATTCTACGTAAGCTTCAAGCCGCTAAATATGTCTCTGAACATAAAGGCATGGTTTGCCCAGCCTCTTGGAAGCCTGGAGCAAAAACTCTAAAGCCAAGTGAAAAATTAATTGGTAAACTCTAATAACAAAAATCCCCCTCTCCAGACGTGGAGAGGGGGACATAGGGGGAGAGGCTATTTCTTAAACTTACATTCTTTACTAGAACATTGAGTCTTATCTTTAGCTCCAGCAACTAATAAAGATTCACACTCTGGACACTTTTCTCCAGTTGGCTTAGCCCAATAAGCATTTTTACAATCAGGGTATTGATCACAAGCATAAAAAGTTTTTCCAGCTCGAGAACGCTTTACTACAATTTCACCTTTGTCACACTTAGGACATCGAACGCCGGTAGACTTTTCTTCTTTTTTAATATATTTACAATCAGGATAACCACTGCAACCAATGAATGCTCCAAAACGACCATGTTTTTGCTGTAAAGGCGCCTTACAATCAGGGCATTTTTCATCTAAAGGCTTTTCTTCCTCTGGTTTACCGTCTTTACCAATTTGTTGAGTGTTTTTACAATCTGGGAATCCAGTGCAAGCTAGGAACTTGCCAAAGCGTCCCATTTTAATAATCATTGGCTTACCGCATTTGTCACAGACTTCGTCTGTTTCTTGTTCGGCAATGTCTTTTTTTGAGATTTCTTCTTCTTTTTTCATAAGGTTTTCCTTAAATGGTTTATAAAATTCTCCGATCATTGGTTGCCATTCTTTTTTTCCTTCGGCAACTTCATCTAAATTATTTTCCATAGTCGCAGTAAAGTCATAACTTACTACATTAGGAAAATGCTCTACTAATAAATCATTAACAATCATTCCAATTTCCGTTGGCTTTAATTTCCGCTCTTCTTTTTCTACATAGTTTCTAGTTTGGATGGTAGAAATAGTAGGGGCGTAGGTAGACGGTCTACCAATTCCCTTTTCTTCCAAAGCTTTTACCAGGCTAGCTTCATTAAATCGAGCAGGTGGTTCAGTAAAGTGTTGTTCAGGCTTAAGTTCTTTATTATCTAGAACATCAGCTTCTTTTAATTCTGGTAAAATATTCTCTTTAGTACTATTTGGGAAAACTTTTAACCAACCATCAAATTTAATCTGAGATCCATTAGCTCTAAAATTATACTTACCATCATCGTTAGTAATATCAACGCTAGTTTGGCCAATAATTGCCTCAGACATTTGAGACGCTACAGCTCGGCTCCAAATTAATTTATAAAGTTTAGCTTGTTTTTCATCACCTTTAAATTTTTCTGGAGTTTTAGTGGCATCAGTTGGACGAATCGCTTCATGAGCTTCTTGAGCACCTTTTTGCTTTTTCTTAAATGTTTTACGATCAGAATATTTATCTCCGTATTCTTTTTTAATAAATTCTTCAGCTTCCCCTAAAAACTTGTCAGCCATATTTACAGAGTCTGTTCTCATGTAAGTAATTTTACCAGTTTCATAAAGCTTTTGGGCAAACATCATGGTTTGCTTAGCAGAAAAACCTAAACGGTTGTTAGCAGTTTGCTGTAAAGTAGAGGTGGTAAATGGAGCCAAAGGCTTTCTTTTTCTATCTTTAACTTCTATCTTAGCGATTTTGTATTTTCCGTCTTTAAGACCAGCTAGAATTTCATCCATTTGCTTTTTATTTTTCAAGTCTAGCTTCTTTAAAGCTTTTCCATCAATAGCTTGAAGTTTACTAACAAATTCTTGGCCGTCTTTAGTGAAGATAGCTTCTAAAGTCCAGTATTCTTCTGGTTTAAAAGCTTCGCGTTCTCGTTCACGTTCTACAATTAATCTAACTGCGACTGACTGAACACGACCTGCAGACAGACCCTTATATATTTTTTTCCATAAAAAAGGTGAAAGCTCATAACCCACTAAACGATCTAAAACTCGACGCGCTTGTTGAGCATTAATCATGTCCATGTCTAGGTCTCTAGGATTTTCTAAAGCCTTATTAATTGCTTCTTTAGTAATTTCGTGAAAAGCGATTCTTTTCATTTTGTCTTGAGAAACATCTAAAACATGAGCTAAGTGCCAAGAAATAGCTTCTCCCTCTCTATCTTCATCAGTTGCTAGATAAATAATCTCTGCTTTTTTAGCCAATTTCTTTAAAGCAGTTACATTTTTACGAGCTTTAGTAGGAATTACATACTTGGGCTCATAATTTTTCTCTGTATCAACTCCTAATTTACTTTTGGGTAAGTCACGTAAGTGTCCGTAAGAAGATTCGATTTGATATTCATCACCTAAAAATTTAGCAATTGTTTTTGCTTTAGTAGGGGACTCCACGATAACTAATTTTTTTGACATAGTACAAAATTATTATTTCCTAAGTTTTTTATTACGCCTTTTAACTCGAGAATTGTCAAGTTAGATAAAACGCACGATGGTGTTAGTCTAGTACATTTCACAATTTTGTCAAGTTCTGTTGGTTCTAGGGTTAGCTTAGATAATATTAATTTGCCTTCTTTAGAAAAATCATTAAAGTTAATAAACTCAGTCTGAACACTTAGTTCTAGTTCTAATTCATCTATAATATCTTGCCCGGTTTGAACTAGTTTTGCCCCTTTTTGAATTAGTTGATTAGTCCCTTGTGACCTACTACTATATATAGTCCCTGGCACAGCCATTACACAACGGCCTTGGTCTAGGGCTCGATAAGCCGTAATTAAAGCTCCGGAACGCTCAGCTGCTTCTATTACTAAGGTTCCCAGGCTTAATCCCGAGATAATTCTATTTCGCATTGGAAAAAACTCTCGTCTCGCTTTTAAATAAGGAGCATATTCAGAAACAACTAAACTTATTTCCCGGGCCAGCTTTTTATTAGCTGCTGGAAAAATACAATCATCATTAATTCCAGATCCCAAAACCGCAATGGTTCTGTTTTTAGAGTTTTGATGAGCCACTGTGTCTATACCCGTGGCTAGTCCGCTCACTATCACTAGAGGGACCCTATCTACTAATTCTCGACAAACTCTTTGTCCATAATCTGTCATTGCTCTACTACCCACTACGGCTAAGCTTTTGGCTTTTAATAATTTTATGTCTCCGCGACAATAAAGAAGTTGAGGAGGATTATGAATTTCTTTTAGCTGACTAGGATATTCTTTGTCTGATTGAGCCAGTAATTTTATTTCCGGAGATATTTTTTTAAATTCTTTAATTGGGTCAATATATTTTCTTTGCTTTAATAAGCTCTGCCTGGCTTTTGGTTTTAACCCTGCTTTTATAAGTTCTCCTTCCCCAGCTCGCCAAGCCTCTTCTAGAGAATTAAAATAATTTTTTAGTAACTCGATTCGTTTAGACCCAATTTGGTCAATTAGACCCAATGCATGAAGATATTGTTTTTCAGAGCCTCTCCCCCGGCCCCTCTCCGCTCCCGGAGAGGGGAGATTAGGATCTGTTATTTTTTTAATCATGTGGTTAAGGTGACCGCAGTCAGATTTAAGATTGCTGGTAAATGGAAGATCATTTCTCAATGCCATAATTGTCATTCCGTGGTCACCAAGTGTTCCGCTTACAATAATTTTATCACCCGATTCAATCTCTCTGCGCTGAAGCTTATTTTCAAAAACACCAATTCCCGTGGTATTGATAAAAATTTTATCTGCACTTCCATGAGAAACAACTTTAGT
>CAZNEH010000025.1:0-14731 GCA_964572175.1 uncultured Gammaproteobacteria bacterium | reverse complement strand
AATACTTTTGATTTAAAGGCCTTGGCTTTATGGGATCAAGCTTTTGAAAAAGACCCTTATTGGCAAGCCAAAAGACAAAATACAGTTATCATCGGTCGTCAGACAACTCCTTTACCAAAAGAAGATGCTAGTTTTTTCTTTGAAACTTTTGAAGAAAATACTTTAGAGCATACTAAGTTTGATATATTTTTATTAGGTGATAAAAAATATAAAGTTTTCTCTGGTTCTCCAAAAGGCCAGAAAATTTTAGACGATTTTGGTTATAAAAACTACGAACATGTTGATTTCATGGGCCCAGTTCGCGAAGAGGGTCTTGATGATCAAATTTTAAAAATTCGCAGCAAGCTTAAAGGAAAATATTTAAAAAAGATTTGGAAAAAATATGGCCAGATGTGTGTAGAGTGCGGCCAATGTAGCCATGTTTGTCCAACTTGCTTTTGTTTTAAAATAGTTGATAAGCCAGGTCTTAGAAAAGGCGAAGGGACTAAAGTCCGGGAATGGTCATCTTGCTTATTTCCAATCTTTTCCGAAGTTGCTGGCGGGCACAAGTTTCAGCGCGACACTGCCGAGCGATTATATTTCTGGTATTATCACAAGTTTGTTCGTATTCCAGAAGAATTTGGCATGCCTGGATGCGTCGGTTGTGGTCGTTGTACTAAAGCTTGTCCTGTTGAAATAGATATTAAAAAAGTATTAGCTGATATTTTAAAAAATTAATATGGAAAATAAATATAAGGCTGAGCCAGCTGTAATCAATAAAATAATCAAAGAATGTTGCGATGTTAAAACTTATAACATCTCTTTAAAGAAATCAGTAGACTTTGAGCCTGGTCAATTTTTTATGCTTGGCGTTCCTGGTTTTGGAGAAGCGCCTATTTCTATTTCTTCTTCTCCTCATATTAAAAAAAGTTTTGATCTCACGGTTCGTTTAGCTGGTTCTGTCACTAATGCTCTAAACACTTTAACTAAAGGCGCTAAAGTAACTATTCGTGGACCTTACGGACATGGTTGGCCAAAGATTAAGGTAGACGATGAAATAGTTTTAATTGCCGGTGGCATTGGCCTTCCAGCCATTAAGCCCCTATTAGACGATTATTGTTCTGGATATATTCATTGCAAATCCATGCAATTATTTTATGGCACCACAGACTTTGAAAAACTAGTCTGCCGTCGCGATCATAAAACCTGGTCTAAAGAAATGAAAGTGCAAATGACTTTAGATAATCGTGATCCAAAGTGGAAAGGCAACGTTGGTTTAATTACTAAAATAATTGCCAAATCAAAAATTACTTCAACTTCTAAAGTATTTATTATCGGCCCTCCAGTCATGTATAAATTTGTTCTCGAAGAATTAAAGAAAAAGGGAATTAAGGACGATCAAATATTCTTATCTTTAGAACGCCGGATGAGCTGTGGTTTTGGAACTTGCCAGCATTGTGCGGTCGGCCCTTATTACACTTGTAAAGACGGTCCTGTATTTAGGTATGATAAAATTAAAAAAATACCCCAATCTATATAATATGTGCTTAACTATTCCTGGTAAAATAAAATCAATCAACAGTGGAGAATATTGCGTTAAGTACGAAACGCAAGAAAACATTATTAACAATTCTTTAGTCGAAGATTTAAAAGTAGGCGACTGGGTGATTGTTCAAAATAAATTTATTGTTCAACATTTAACTAATAAACAAGCTCAAGATTTTTTCGAGCTACTCAAATAAATTATGCAAAACAAAGGTCTGATTCTGGTTTTCTCAACCGCCCTAATTTCAGGAGTCTCTATTTTCATTAATCAGTTTGGAGTTAAGGTTATTAATCCTTATATCTTTACTGGATTAAAAAATATTATCGTCGCTTTATTTTTAGTGGCTATAATTTTCTTTTTAAAAGAATCAAAACAAATAAAAAAACTAGCTAAAAAAGACTGGTTAAAACTAAGTTTAATCGGTTTAGTTGGCGGTAGCGTTCCTTTTTTGATGTTTTTCAAAGGACTAACCTTAAGTACTGGCGCTGAGGCTAGTTATTTACATAAATTCATGTTTGTCTTTTTAGCTATTCTTGCCCCGCTATATTTAAAAGAAAAATTACGCTGGCATTATTTAATCGGCTTAGTCTTTTTACTAGTGGGCAGTATTTTATTATTCCAGATCCAAGGAATTCCTCAACTAAGCTTAGGAACTAATTTAATTCTAGGAGCTAGTTTTTTATGGGCTATTGAAAACATGATTTCTAAGCAAGCTCTTAAAAATATTCCCCCTAAAATAGTAGCCTGGGGTAGAATGTCTTTCGGATCTTTATTTATAATTACTTATTGGATATTCACTAGTCAGGCTAGTTTAGTTTTAGATCTTCAAATGAATCAATTGGTCTGGGTTTTAGTTACTGCTGCTTTATTATGTGGTTATGTTTTTACTTGGTATTCTGGATTAAAATATTTACCAGTAACTTATGCCTCAGCAATTTTAGCTCTCGGCGCGCCAATTACTAGTTTACTGCAATTAATTCAAGGCAAGGAATTTGTCGCTTCTCAAGTTTGGGGAATGGGAATTATGTTTAGCGGAATTATTTTATTTATAGTTATTGATAGAATTTTATGTTCACGATCTTTGATGCTGCCAAATACTCAATAGTTCCTCACGACCTAGGTCTTTGTGGGCCCCAGGAAAACTGCTCTTTAATTTTACAAGGCAAGAATAAGAAAAAAATAAGAGAAGTATTTGAAAAGTTTACTCCGGTGGTTCATTACTGTAAATACATTGCCAAGGCTAACGGAATAAAAGATTATTTTGACGATAGAGTTTTAGAGGCTTATTGGCTAGGAAATGATTTGCTAAAAAAAGCTCAATACAAAGACGGCGGCTATCCTCATCACTCTTATCATGTCTGGTGCTGTGATCCATTTAACCCAGCCATAAAATTAAATAATAAATTAAAAAAAATTTGTGAAGTCAGTGTTCGTCAAGGCTATACCTATCACTGGAAAAGAAAGATTCAAAAAATTAATAAAACCCAGTTAAAAAATTTAAAATACTATACGAATATAAATAGATGTCTAAAGAACAAATAACCCGAGTCTCCCGACGAGGGCCTAAAAAACCAAAAGTAGCTTTTATTTCTCTAACCTCTTGTGAAGGATGCCAAATGGCGGTTTTAGATTTGGGAGAAGATTTTTTTGAGCTTTTAAATTATATAGACATATCTAAGCATAGGCTATTAGAGGAGAGGAAAGAAAAGCCAGGACAAAAATACGACATTTGTTTTATTGAGGGCTCTCCTTTGTACAAAGACAATCTCAAAGAATTAAAAGATCTAAGAAAAAGAAGTAAGATAATAGTAGTTTTAGGTGGTTGCGCCGATAATGGCTGTGTTTATGCTCTTAGAAATTATACTGACAAACAAAAAGCCGTAAAACATGTTTACCCTAAGTCTTGGAAAAATGTTTATAACCCAGTGGTTACCGGAATTTCCGCAGTTATTGACGTAGATTATGTTTTACCAGGCTGTCCTTTAACCGGGGAAGAATTCTTAGACTTTGTTACTCAAGTATTAGCTAAGGGAGATTATCAACGCAGCGAACGCCCAGTTTGTTATGAATGTCGCCTTAAAGGAAATGACTGTTTATTAAAACAGGGGCTACCTTGTTTAGGTCCAGTTATGAAAGGCGGTTGCGATGCCGTTTGCCCATCTGCGGGCATGCCTTGCCAAGGTTGTCGCAAGCCTTTAGAAGATGCGGCTTGGAAACAAATGGAGAAAAAACTACGTAAACTTATTCCTCAAAAAAAGATCGATGAAATATTAGAAATTTTTGGAATCAAAAAACTATGAAAACAATTCAAATAAATCATTTAGCTAAAATGGAAGGCCACGCTTCGTTCGTGGGAAAAATCGAAGCAACTGGCAAAGTTAAAGAAGCCATGGTCGACACTACTGAGGGCGCCCGTCTAATCGAGGGCATCTTAATTGGTCGTCATTTTTCAGAAGCTAAAACCGTTACCTCTAGGATTTGCGGAGTTTGTCCCGTGGTTCATTATCTTACTGCAGTTCAAGCCATGGAAAGAGCTCTAGGAATCATTCCTCGCGACATTGACGTTCAAATTAGAAAGTTAATGGAGTCTGCTCAAGTTTTATATTCCCACTCTATTCACTTGTTCTTTTTAAGTCTTCCAGATTTTTTAGACTACGACGATACCGTTAAGATGACAGGTAAGTACCCTAAGGAAACTCAAATGGCCTTAGAGCTTCGAAAGTATTCCGTAGATTTACAAAAAATTGCCGGCGGCCGTACTATCCATCCTTTAACTGTTGAAGAAGGGGGAATGAAAAAATATCCTTCTAAAGATAGTTTAATAGATTTATATCATCGGACCGACAAAGCTATTGAACAGTCTCTTGCTTTGGCTAAGTTTTTCGCTAAATTAACTTACCCTGAATTTTCTCGTCCTACTGAATATATTTGTTTAGGCGGCAAGAAGGAATATTCTTATTATGATGGCCACATTGTTTCTTCTGATGGTCTAAATATTTCTCCTCAGCAATTTAATAATGACGTAGAAGAAATTGATCGAGCTTATAATCTAGTAAAGCGCACTCAGTGGCAAGACAAGCCTTATTTCCTCGGCGCTTTAGGTAGGTTAAATGTCAATAAAAGATATTTAAATTCTAAGGCTAGAGATTTTGTTAAAAAAAGCAAAATTAAATTTCCCTCTACTAATTCTTTTCATAATGTCATGGCTCAAGCTATCGAGCAAATTCACTTTGCTCAAGAATGCAAAAAACTTTTAAAAGAAATTATTGATCGCTATAACGAATGTGATGTCACTAAAAACAAAAAATATAAGATCAAAGCTGGTCGAGGAGTGGGAGCTATCGAGGCCCCTCGCGGAACCTTGTATCATTATTATGAGCTAGACAAAAATGGATATATCAAAGACTGTAATATTATTTCACCTACGGCTCAGTTTTTAGCCAACCTAGAAGAAGATTTAAAATTATATTTAGAAGATACGCATAACCCTAAAAAAATTAAACAACTAATTCGCGCTTACGATCCTTGCATCTCTTGCGCTACTCACTAATATGCACGACTTACACGAGGCTGATAGAATCATGAAGTTAGTTATAGATTATGGCCAAAAAAATAAGCTAAAAAAAATTACCAAGATTACTGTAGAGCTAGGAACTATTGTAGAGCATGGAGAAGAAATCAATCCAGATAATTTAAAATTTAATATGCAACTTTTAACCAAGGACACTCCTGCCGATGGAGCGGTCATAGAAATCGGCAAAATAGAAGGAGAGACTTGGAATCTAAAAGAAATACAAGGAGAATAAATATGATCTATCTAGGAGCCGATCACGCTGGCTATAAACTTAAAGAGCAAATAAAAAAGTATTTAGATTCCAAAAAAATTAAATACCAAGACTTAGGTACAGACTCTGAAGAAAGAGTCGATGCCTCTGACTATGCTGTTAAGGTTGCTAAAAAAGTAAAGAAAAATAAACAAAATAGGGGAATACTAGTTTGTGGTTCTGGAGTAATAATGTCTATGGCCGCTAATAAAGTAAAGGGCGCTCGGGCTGCTTTAGCTTGGACCCCTAAGATTGCTATTCAAGCCAGAGAACATAATCAGGCTAATATTTTAGCCCTATCTGGTCGAGAGTCAATGCCTAAGGACTGGAAAAAGATAGTAGATGTTTTCTTAACCACAAAAAAATCAAACAAAGCCCGCTATTTGCGTAGAATCAAGAAGTTAGATACAATTAAATAAATAATAAATCTATTAAATATCTTCTAGCTACCCTCTCCAGACGTGGAGAGGGGCTGGGGGAGAGGAAAAAACATGAAAGTAATCCCAGCAATTTTGGAGGATAATTTGGAGGATATTAAAGCTAAGCTAGAGTTAGTTAAGCCTTATGTTGATTTAATTCAATTAGATATCATGGATGGTCAGTTTGTGCCTAATAATACTTATAACTCTCCTGAGGGAATAGAAGACTTAGACATAAAAATAGAAGCCCATTTAATGATTAATCACCCAGAGTTTCATGTCGCTAAATGGAATCTGCCTAACATAGAAACAATTATTGTTCATAAAGAAGCCGTGGGCAATATGAACGAAGTTATTCGCATGGTCAAAGAAGCTGGAAAAAAAGTTGGCGTAGCTATTAACCCTCGAACTGGGACCAATGAGATTGAAGAATATTTAGATGATTTAGACATGGTGTTATTAATGTCTGTAACTCCTGGTTTTGCCGGACAAGATTTTAATCGCGATGTTGTAGAAAAAATAAAACATCTTAAAAAAGTAAAACCAGATTTATTAATCGAAGTAGACGGAGGAGTTAACCTTTATAATAAAAACATGCTTCAAGAAAATGGAGTTGATGCTATTGCCGTTAACAGTGTTTTATTTAATGATCCAGCCAATATAGAACACAATATTAAACAACTATCATCATGATAAAACCACCTGCCAAAAGTTTTTCTAAAACTAATCATAAATTGTCTTTTTTACTGGGAGTTGTTTTTACTATTTTAGGAACTACTGCTATAGCTATTTTAGTAATGTGGATTTTAAAAATTAATCCTCAAGACATTTTATTGCAATTAGAAGAAGTTGCCACTACTCCTATTTCAGAAGACCAACAAGAGGGCATTGATATTTCTGCCATTAACTTTTCTGACGATGATCACTATTTAGGAAACAAAGACGCCCAAAAAGTTTTTGTTGTTTACTTAGACTTAGAATGTGTTCATAGTAATCGTTTTTATCAGACTTTAAAAACTTTTGCTGAACAAAACCAAGATGAAGTAAAAGTAGTTTGGCGCCATTGGCCAAGTACTTTTAATGATGAATCTAAAAATTTAGCTATAGCTTCTGAGTGTGCAGATAATTTTTGGAATTATATAGACAGTGTTTATCAAGGAAACTTAGATTATCCTGAGTGTTCAGAAGAAGCCTTAGTAGACCAACATTTAGAAGAGGGGAATAAAGCTGGTATCTCTGGAACTCCTAATACTATTTTTATCAATCAAGAAGATGATTCTTATAAATATATCGGTGGATACGTTGATTTAGACTATTTACAGGCTATTATAGACTAATCTTAGCCAAAATATAAGAAGCACCCTTGACAAAAGGGTGTTTTTATGATAGTGTGAAATGTCTAAGTGCCCCTGTGGCAACTTAGTGTACCTACTATTGTTTTCTCATCACCCCCCCCCTCCAAACACCCTCCAAACGGCCTAAAAAGCCCGGAGTTTCTCATGACCCTCTGGATCATCCTCGCCTCCATCGCCGCTGCCCTCGGCCTCATCATCGGCATCCTCGGCAGCACCCCGGTCAACATCCAGCCTGGCCGGACCATGCCGGAGCACAATATGCCATGGGCCTTCAACCTCATCCCCATCGTCATCTACTTGGCCTTGGGTCAGATCTGTGCTGAGTTCATCTTCAGCATCGAGTACATCGAGGAGCTTGAGCTTGGCCTCTGGTACCAGTTCTTCGTCGGCCTCGGGTTGATGGCTATCATCGTGGCTACCTTGTTCTACAACGACATCATCCAGGATGTGCCCATCGAACACCGCCAGATCCAGTACTTCGCTGGTCGATACTTCTTCACCGTCGGTGAAGGCGGTGGCATGATCGGCCGCGTCTTCAGCCCTCTGGTTCCGTTCTTGTTCACCCTCGAGGATCAGACGGATGTCCGCTCCAAGACTCGGCGGCAGGAGATCGGCGAGAAGAACGATGGTGTTCCATTCGTGGGCTCCAGCGAAGGTCTCTTCTACTTCCTCTTGATCAGTGGTCGTATCAACTGGGTGTTGAGCAATGTTCATGGAGATTCGAATTTCGAGGAGGATCTCCGCCACCAGATCGATGTTCTGGGTGCTAACCTGGTGGTCAGCCTCAGCTTCCCGCAGACCCAGCGTCTGATCTACTATCTCAGCATGGTGGATGTCATCGTGGAAGATGTTGGTGGCCGTGTGATTGGCATTCAGGTCGCTCTCAATGACCGCGATTTTGAGGGTACGCCCGAAGAAGAAGAGGCTATCGAGCGCCACATCATCCCGCAGATCCGCAACTTCATCGAGTTTTGTCGTGATAGGTTTGGCTACTTGGTTACCGACATGGGAGCCAAGGATGTCACTCCCTGCAGCGACTACGTTCGAGATGTCTACGACAAGCAGATCACCGCGCCGATGAAGACTCAGGCCGCCCTGGACGAGGCTGCTGGCATCCGTGCCAAGTCCGAAGCAGAGGCCGCTGGTCCCGTCGCTATCAAGAACGCCGAGGGCCAGGCTGCAGCCGCAGCCAACGCAGCCATCCCCGATAGCGTCACCGTCTGGGCGCCCGGTGGTAACGTCGGCCCAATGGTGGGCGGCGGCGGCCGGAACTAGGTCACAACAACCAATAAAGCAATAGTTCAACCCAATCTGGAGGTGAAAAACCCTTCAACAAGCCCCTTGAAGCGCACATGCGTGGATAGGGGCTCTTTTTTTACTTTGACTCGCCACAGCTTTTAGCGACGGCGGTTATTTTTACGCTAATCTTAGCCATTTTTTAGCCTTTACTATTGACAAAAGGCTTTTTTTATGCTAGGATGATATGTTCTAGTAATTCCCGCTCATTCTTTCTCAAGAGGTATCTCATGTCTTTCTGGACCATCGTCACCGTCGTCGGCCTCATCGCCATCGCTATCGGCATCCTCAAGGCCAAGAAGGCTAAGGTGCGTAAACAGCGAGGCGAAACCCGTCGGCACTTCAAGCGCCGGCCCGGCTTCTACCACACCTCCTTCGGCCGGGCTCTGTCTCACGCCCCCAAGGAGCTCCTGCTCTACGCGGCGTGGATCGGGCTCTTCGCCCTCATCGCCGCGTGTTTTCCTCCGTACGAGGCGAACATGCGCGACTGCTGGCTGGCCGAGTACTTCAGCTGGTACTCGCTCCTGGCCATGGGTATCTTGGCTCGGGTCGCTGGCCTGTTCGGCGAGTTCGAGAAGAAGGGAAACAGCCAGCTGAGTATGCTGGAGTGGATCTCCTGGTTAGCCCCGGCCATCGCTTTCGGTCTCGGCTTCCTGGCCGCCTACCCGGTCCTGGACAGCTGGGCCCCCAGCCTGTACCAGTTCGACTACTTCCATGGAGTCCAGCTGCCGGGCGAGGCCATGGCTGATGCCTGGGCTTGCCTGATCATGACCGGCGACAGCGTCGGCTGTGGTATGTAGGTTTCGCCACCCCCTGCGCTCGCGCGTGCACCCCCAAAGTGTACGTCGCGGGCCCAGGGTTCTTTTTTTACTTAAAATACTATTTAAGGTATAATAAAAACATAACAATTTAACAAAAATATTATGCGGAGGATAATAATATTCACCCTGTTATTGGCATTCTTTATGCCAGTAGCTGCTTTTGCTACTTACGGTGATACTACTACTGCAGTTGGCCAACTATATTATGGAGATGGTGAAAAAGCGAAGAACGCTGGTTTTGATTTTCCAGAAGGCCTATCTTTTGGTCCTAGCGGAAACATGTTTATTGCCGATACTTACAATCATGTTATTCGTAAAATAAACACTAATAACATTGTTTCTACAATCGTTGGTACTGGTGGCTATGGAGATGGAACTGGAGATGCTAACTTTGCTGAATTAGCCGAGCCTAGTGACGTAGATAGTGATGGCAATAACGTGATTATTGCCGACACTGCTAACGGCAAAATTAAAAAATTATCTAACGGCCAAGTTTATACTTTAGTGGAGGGTCTAGACGAGCCTCGCGGAGTAGCTATCGACGGAAACACAGTTTATTTTACTGAAACCGGGACTGATTCTTTAAAAAAAGTTTCTATTAATGGCGGTGATGTCACAACTATTACCTCTAGCTTACATGGCCCTAAAAAATTAGACATTTACGGCAACTATGCTTATGTGGCTGATTCTGAAAATTATAATTTAGTTAAAGTTAAGCTCGACGGAGGACATACTACAATTATCGCTGGTATGAGCAAGGCTGGAAATCGAACTGGAAAATGTTCTCGTACTAAATTCCGCAATCTTTGGGGAGTGGCTGTCAAAGACAAAGACACAATTTATGTTTCTGATGGAACTGGAAATATTATGGATGACTCTACATCTGGTCGAGGAACTGGTTTTGCCATTAAAATAGATTTAAGCGATGGTTGTAACACAGAGGTTTTTGCTAGTGACGAAGACATGGTTTCTTTAAACTTTCCTAATGGCATGGACATCAAAGGAAATTATTTATACGTGGCTAGTACTGGAATCGGGGTTATTGCTAAATATGATTTAGCCACTGCTCTTTACGAGCAATTCGCGGGAGACAGCCGTTTTGGTTCTAAAGGCGGAGTTAATGCTTTGCTTGGTCGCCCTAAAACCATGGCTCAACATCCTAAGAAAAAGAATAAACTTTATTTTACAGACAATAATAAAATCAGACTTTATAAAACTAAAAAAGGCAGTGTTAATTTCGTAGCCGGTAATGTAGTTGATAATTATGCCGCAGACGACGACAAAATGTATTTTGGTAAAAAGGCTAGATTCTCTGATCCTCGCGGCTTAGCTTTTTCTAAAAAAGGTAAATGGCTTTATGTGGCCGATCGCAACAACAATAGAATTCGTAAAGTTAATACTAGAACTAGAAAAGTAGGATATTTAACCGGAGCTGGAGAAACCAATGTTATTGGTGGTCAAGACAATGGCTATAAAGAAGGCAATGCTTGCGCCAATCAATTTAATACTGGCAAGAAAAACTGTGCTTACTTTAATCGTCCAACTGGTTTAGTTAAAGATCCTAAGAAAAAGATTCTTTATGTGGCTGATACAGATAACCATGTTATCCGAAAAGTTTACATTAAAACTGGCCGAACCAAGCTAGTAGCTGGTAATCCCACTAATGCTGGCTTTACCGATGGAATCAAGAAAAAAGCTAAATTCGACACTCCTTATGGCCTTAGCATTAGCAAAAGCGGAAAAGTTTTATATGTTGCTGATCGAAATAATCACGCTATTAGAAAAGTTAGAATTCGCGATGGTAAAACAACTACTTTAGCTGGAACTGGCGACAATGGTTATCAAGACGGTTTATTTGAAAATGCTCAATTTTCTTATCCTACAGCTGTGGACTACAAAGATCGAAATTTATATGTTTCTGAAGTAGGTAGTCAAATGATCAGAGTAATGGACTTAGAAACCGACGTGGTAAAATTAGTTTCTGGCTCTGGTTACAAGGGTTTCCGCAATGGAGATAAAGACGATGCTAAATATTATAATCCTGGGGGCATGGTCGCTCGTAAAAATAATCTTTATATTGCTGACGAACTTAACGATTTAATCAGAAAAGTAACCATCAGGGGCGAGGCTCCTTATACAGACCCTGCTCCGACAGTTGCCTCTATGAGTCCGCAATCTTTAAAATATAGTGATTATCCCTCTGGCACAGCTATGGTTAATGTTTATGGCGCTGAATTTAGACATGGAGTCAAAGCTTATTTAGGAGGTTACGAGCTAACCACTTATGTACAATCAGATTCATCCCTGGCTGTAGAAGTTCCTATTGGCGAAATGGCCGCTGGTTATTATGAGCTTAAGGTTATGAACAACGACGGTCAAGAATATAAATTACAACGAGCTTTTTCTGCTCAAGAATATTCTGGAAACATCCCAGTAATAGACTATTGGACTAATTAAAAAATAAAAATATGAAAAAATTTTTAATCATCCTGGCTATTATCATAGTCTCTGGTTTAGTATTGGCCGGAATCGGCTTTGGAGTTTATTATTATTACGAAAACTATCAACCAGAAGTCTTAGAAGAGACCGAGTCTCCTGACGAGGTTGATATAGTCTTAGAAGACACAGAACAAAATACTTTTTCAGACTGGGATGCGCCAAAAGTAGATTATACTGCCCAAGTAGACGCTTATACCGTCAAAGACGATCTTAGTGACTTAGCAGATACAGACCTAGTTAGTTATTGGACAGACGACGCTAAAAAACATTTAGCTACTAATAAATTTGCCGTTACTCCAGCTTATCACGACGAGTTTTTCTCTGCTTACGAACAAAATCGCTATTCTTACGTTCCTAATTTTATTACTTCTGATTCTGTTTTACACACTTATCACTTATATTTTAACTACTTACTAGAAAACCTTGAAAATCAATACTTAATTGCTGAGGCTAAGACCTTAACTCAAAACATGTACGACGAGTCAGTAGACCAGTACAACGCCTTAAAAGGCACAGAGTGGGAAGATGCGGCTAAACATAATATTGCTTTCTTTAATGTTGCCTTAAAAATATTAACTCCAGACGCAGAAATTAATTCTTTAGTTAAAGAAGATGTAGAAGCTGAATTAGCCTTAATAGACGCTCACGATACTTTAGTTGAGACTCCTTTATGGAATAACGATTTAAAAGAAGATTATACTCAATACATTGCTCGAGGGCATTATACTAAGTCAGACGAGTTGAAAAAATATTTTAAAACCATGATGTGGTATGGCCGCTTGTCTTTTAGATTTAAAGAAGCTAAAGAAACAAAGTCTGCTGTTTTAATGACTACAGCTTTAAATGATTCTGAAATATTTACTTCTTGGGATAAGATTTATGAACCAACTAATTTCTTTGTCGGCAAGTCAGACGATATTTCTTATTACGAGCTTATAGAAGTAGTTAAAGAAGTTTATGGAGATAGCTATGCCTTAACAGATTTAAACGACTCTACTAAATTTTCTAGTTTACACGACAAAGCAAAAAAACTAGAAGGACCAAGTATTAATTCTATCCCTGTTATCGCTCCAGACGCTGGCGGTAACGAAGATTTAGAAGAAGAAATCAAGGCTTACCGCTTTATGGGTCAACGCTATACTATTGATGCTGATGTTTTTCAAAACTTAATTTATCGCCGCGTAGAAATTAATTCTGATGATCAAAAAAGAATGTTGCCTAAAGCCTTAGACATTCCGGCCGCTATGGGTTCAGAAGAGGCTTACGACATTTTAGAGGGCTGGGATCAAACTGATTATGAAAATTATCCAGAAAACATGGAAGAGATGCAAAAATATATTGCTGGCTTAAGTGAAGATGAATGGACTCAGAATTTATACTGGGGATGGATGAATACTTTAAAACCATTAACCGAAGTTAAGGGCGAGGGCTACCCAAGTTTTATGACCAACAATTCTTGGACTCGCAAACAATTAATGACCTATCTTTCTTCTTGGACCGAGCTTAAGCACGATACTATCTTGTACGCTAAACAAGTTTACGCGGAGTTAGGTGCTGGGATGATTGAAGAAAAAGACGACCGCGGCTATGTGGAGCCTCAGCCAGAGTTATATTCTAGTATGGCTGGTTTAATTAAGCTTACTAGAGAAGGCTTGCACGACCGTCAGCTAATTACTTCTGATGACGAAGAAAATCTAACTACCTTACACACCTTAGTTACAAACTTGTTAACTATTTCAGAAAAAGAACTAGAAAACGAAACCTTAACAGACGAAGAATACGATTTAATTAAATCATATGGTGGTTCTTTAGAGCATTTCTGGTTAGAAACATTTAGCGAGGAAGAAAGAGGAGAAAAAACTTCTCGTGACTTATTAGTTGATTCTCCGGCTCCACTAGTTGCTGATGTGGCTACAGATCCTAATGGCCAAGTCTTAGAAGAGGCAACTGGTAAAATTAACGACATTTACGTAATTGTTCCAGTAGACGGTACTCTAAAAATAGCCAGAGGCGGAGTTTATTCTCATTACGAGTTTATAGTAGGTCTTTCCGAGCGTATGACCGACGAACAATGGAGAGAGAAGCTCACTAGCGACGACGTTCCTGAGGTTGCTGATTGGCACTCTAGTTTCTTGTTAGAAAATTATTATGAGTAAAAGAAAGCTATTAATAATCTTAGCTATAATAATAGTTATAGCTATCTTAGTAATTGCTTTTTGGCCTTTTAAAAGTATTTCTCAAGATAATTACGAAGCTACGGAATATCTAATTGCAGACATAGACCATGACGGCCAAGACGAAATGGCGGTCGTGGTCTGGAAAAGGGGATACTACGGCCCAGACTTGCCTTTTTGGGAAACGGAAAATATAGATGACTATGGCAATCACTTATTCATTTACGAAATAGAACCAGAAGTAAAAATCAAATGGGGGTCATCCACCATTGATTACAAAATAAAAAGCCTCGATTTTCGAGGCGGTAAACTAATCGTTAATCAAACCGAGGAATGGATCTGGGAAGGGTTTGGGTTTAAGAGATTAGATTAATCTTTTAGACATAAAAGCCCTACCTGATCCACTTTTTAAATATCTTTCAAAGAAATAGGCTTTATGTTTATCTTTGAAGGCAAAATAAGATAATAATTCGATAGGAAGTAGATCTTTGGTTGCCGGAACCATTTTATTTCTATGTCTATTGAGTCTTTCTTTTAAATTACTAGTGCACCCAGTATAAGTTTTATTATTTTTTAATTTTAAAATATAAACATAATACATAAAATAAGAGTAATAAAAATTACTTTAATTAGTTATTATGAAGATTATTGCAGGAATCCCGCTTTCGCTCGACTGGCGGACTGTGTCCGCCGAAGCCGAGCTTCAGCGAGGCGAAGGCGGAGCCGACGAGATTTGAACTCGCGATCTTCTGCGTGACAGGCAGATGTCTAAAGTGCGACCGGCGGCAATTTCAGCGTGATGTCCAGTAATTACTTTT
>CAZNEH010000024.1:0-14962 GCA_964572175.1 uncultured Gammaproteobacteria bacterium | reverse complement strand
CCCCGACCCCCTCTCCCCCTTCGTGGAGAGGGGGAGATTTTGAGGATATATTAATTAATAAATAAAAAATCCCTCTATGAGGGGAGAGTCTCGTGCCCGAGCGGTTGCAAAGCAAACGCCACGGGTGCCTTAATCTATAACTATTATATCACAATTTATCTTTTTGCCAAATCTTGAATTATTTTTCTTAGGTTTTCTTGATTGTCTTGAGGGGAAAGCTTATTTTTTCTTTCAAAGCCGCAGCGCTGACAACGATGGACTAAAACATCCTTAGGCTCTAATCTAATCGGCTCCATTAAACCTTGGCAAGAGGCTGCCCTATCACCAGGATTAATATCTACGTGTTTGCAATAAAAACATTCTGGGCAATGATTAGTATAACCAGTTCCCTTTACTTCGGCTCCACAGTTTTCACAAGTAAAGTCTTCTTTATGTCTTTGAAATTTTTTTGTTTCCATAGATAATATATAAACACCAAATAATAGTAGCTACTACAATATAAATATCGGCCAGGTTAAAGACTGACCACCAAGGAATAGAGATCCAGTCAATAACAGCGCCAAATCTAAAGCGGTCTATCAGGTTACTTAGAGCACCAATTAAAATAAAACTAATAAGAGTTATTTGAGCTAAATTATTTTTCTTATACTCTATTAATAATAATCTAAATAATATTAATATAATAATAATTACTAAAGCATAATAAAAAATATTAACATTCCCCCAGCCAAAAACTACTCCGTTGTTTTTTACAACTGAACCAGTTTTAAGAAAATATAATTTTGTTAAGCGATCAACGCTAAAACAAATTAAGAAAACTAAATTTAAAACAATTATTTTTAAGCGCATTCGACGCAAGATTCTGCTCCTGGATTAACCTCTAGTCTTTTAGGGTTAATATCTTTACCACACTTAGAACATTTTCCGTAGGTTCCATCTTCCATTCTTTTAAGAGCATCGTTAATAGAGTTTAATCTTTTTTCTAAAGTTTCAGTAACAGATAAGTTAGTAGAGTAATCGTCTACCTCGGTTGGAGAGTTTTCTAAAAGCTCAGTATCGTGGTCGTCTCCATAATTAGGAAACTTAGCAGCGTACTCACCAGGTACGTGATCGCCCACATCTGGGTCAGCTACTTTAGCTAAGCTGTCTTTAACTTGTTTTAACTCTTCTTCTAATTTGGCTTTTAATTGATTAGTGTCCATAATTTTAAATAAATAATAATATATAGATTATATCATACTTTTTTTGAGAATAAAAAGAGGGCGCAGTCAGCGCCAGTTGTATAATTTTATTGGCGTGAAATGCGCCCATCGCCTTTAACTAACCTTATGTACTTACCAAAGATTGGTAAAAACGTAAAGGATTTCGGTTAAAGGAAAAAAGTGCGTTTCCTATCATCCTAGGCTCTAATAAGATAACTACGTCGCTAGACGTGATCTCCACTGAGGTGGCTGCTCTCCTGGCCTCCCGAAGGAAGCATAATTGAAGGCTGGCCGTTTTTTGTTTTTGTTTTGGTGCCTAGGTATTAAGCAGAGAAAAAGGAACCATCAACCCGCCTACCGGCAGGCAGGCCTGGGGTTAATTGTTTTTTTCTCGCTACTTGTCAAAGGGCTTTCTTAACTGTTAATTAAATTATAGCACATATTAAAAAAGGGGTCAAGAATGACCCCTTTTTAGCTAACTTTAGTGAAAAAAGTTGTTATTTGTTATCCACAGTGTTATCCACAAGCTTGTTAATGATCTCCACAGTCTCTTCTGCAGCTTCTTGAAGCTTTCCTTCTTCATTAACTACTAGATAATCCCAATCTAATAGGTTTTCTAGCTCTTTTCTAGCTACACTTAGCCTTTTTTTGATAACTTCAGCTGAATCAGTTTCTCGATTTACCAGTCTTTTCTCTAGGTATTCGTAACTTGGAGGCATAATAAAGATAGTTACAGCGTCTGGCATCATCTTTTTATAGGTTCTAGCCCCTTGTGGATCAACTTTTACAACTACAATATCGTTTTCTTTAAGCTTGTTTTCCACTTCTTCCTTGGTACAACCATAATAATTGCCATAAACCTCGGCCCATTCGATTAATTCGTCGGTGTCCTTCTTTTTTTCAAACTCTTCTTTAGAGATGAAATAGTAAGGAAAACCCTCTGATTCACCAGGCCTGGCTTCTCTGCTAGAGGTGGTAATAACTTGGCCAAATTCTAAGCCTAATTCTTTAGACTTGAAGATAACTGAGTCTTTTCCAGCTCCAGAAGGGCCAGTGATGACAAATAATTTACCCATATTTTTTATATAATTAATTATTTATTCTTTTCGAGGGACTGGACGAGGGGTTTGAGGAGGTCGAGGAGCAGCTGGAGCAGCAGGCTTTTCAGCTGATTTTAATAAAGCTTTTCTAGAAAGTTCAATTCTACCCTTTTCTTTATCAACTCCCATTACTTTTACTTTAACTGTTTCACCTTCTTTAATTACATCTGAAACTTTATCAATTCTTTCGTTGGCTACAGCGGAAATGTGAACCATTCCGTCTTGATTAGGAGTTAGTTCTACAATAGCGCCGATTTCTTTATTAGGATTGTTACGATCAGTAATAATTTTTGCAACTTTACCTTCGTAAATCTCACCAACTTCTACTTCTTTAAGAATGTCATTGATCATTCCTAGGGCTTGTTCCATTTTTTCTCCATCAGAAGAAGTAACGAAAACAGTTCCGTCGTCTTCAATGTCAATGGCGGCTTCAGTAGCATCAATGATTTCATTAATTACTTTTCCACCAGGTCCAATTAGTTCTCTAATCTTTTCTGGATTGATTTTTAAGGTTTCAATTCTAGGAGCATGTTTAGGTAGTTCTGCTCTAGGCTCGCTAATTACTTTAGCCATAGTTTCTAGAATGTGAAGACGAGCTTTCTTACCTTCGTCTAAAGCTTCTTTAACCATTTCTAAACTAATGCTGTCTAATTTAATATCTAATTGGATAGCAGTGATACCTTCTTTGGTTCCAGCAATCTTGAAATCCATATCACCTTCGTGATCTTCGACTCCTTGAATGTCGGTTAAGATTTTATGTTGACTTTTATCGTCTGAGGTAACTAGACCTATAGCAATACCAGCTACTGGATTTTTAATTGGGACACCAGCGGCCATCAAAGTTAAGGTGGAGCCACAAATTGATCCTTGAGAAGATGAGCCATTAGAAGCTAGAACTTCTGAAACGATTCTAATGGTGTAAGGGAAGTCTTCTTTAGCAGGGATAACAGGAACTAAAGCTTTTTCAGCTAAAGAACCATGTCCAATTTCTCGACGAGAAGTTCCACGTAAAGGACTAACTTCACCAACACAGAAACTTAGGAAGTTGTAGTGATGCATATAACGTTTTGTGCCACTTACTTCCATACCGTCTAATAGTTGTTCATCACCAGGAGAGCCTAGAGTTAAGACAGATAAAATTTGAGTTTCTCCACGTTGGAATAAGGCAGAACCATGAGGAATAGGTAATAAATCGATTTCTACAGCTAAGTCACGAACTTGATCAAAGGCCCTATTATCAACTCTATTATTGTCTTTTAAAGCTAAATCTTTGAAAGCTTCAGCATAAGCCTCGTCAAAAACTTGTTTAGCTACACCGTGGCAATCTTCTTCTAAATCAGCTACTAATTCATCTTTTAAGCTGGCTTCTTTTTGGCTGCGTTCTTCTTTTTTAGTAAAACCGAACACTTCATTTATTCTGGCTTTAGCAAAGGCAGCAGCTTTGGTTTTTGCCTCTTCTTGGGCTGGAGTAAGCTCTGGTAAAACTAATTCTCTTTTTGCTTCACCAATTTCAGATTGGATCTTTTTAATTAACTCGACAACTGGCTTAACTTGTTCGATAGCAAATTCAATAGTCTCGTAAGTTTTATCTTCAGGAGCTTGTTGACCATCACCTTCCATCATTACTAAGCCGTCACCATCAGAAGCAATCAAAGTGTTGACTAAGCTGGCTTCTTTTTGTTCGTAACTTGGGTTTAAAATCATTTCGCCTTCTTCAGTTACAGCCACGCTAGCTCCAGCGATTGGACCAGCCCAAGGAATATTAGAAATTGATAAGGCAGTGGAAGCAGCAATTAAACTTAAAACATCTGGATCATTTTCTTCATCTAAACTTAAAACATTTATTACAACTTGAGTGTCGTAACGAAATTCTTGGTTGAACAACGGACGAATAGAACGGTCTACAATTCGACCAGTTAAAACTGCTTCGTCGGTTGGGCGACCCTCTCGTTTCATAAATCGAGAACCAGAAATTTTTCCGGCAGCGTATAAATTTTCTTTGTAATCAACCATTAATGGGAAATAAGGCATGTCGCTTGGACGATCGCTCATTACAGCGGTAGCCAAAACAACAGTATCTCCGTACTGTACTTTACAAGTACCATTAGTTAAAGGAGCTAAGGCACCTGTTTCGATGGTTAGGGTTTTTCCACCCCACTCCATCTCATAAATTTTTCTTTCTAACATAGTCATGTTGGGTATAATTCCCAGACTGCAGACCCCTAATAAGAGTCTATTGGTCTAGGAACTATAATTTATTAATTTAATTTTTTAAAAAGAAAAAACCATCAGAAGATGGCCTAGTCTTGGATAGTATCTTTAAGCTTTAAAGCGTCGATTAATTTTTCGTAAGATGTTTTATTCTCTTTCTTTAAATAACGCATTAGTCGGCGTCGTTGACCAACTTTCTTTAAAAGACCTCTGCGTGAGGAGTGATCTTTTTTGTGTTCTCTTAAATGATCGGTCAAATCTTTAACTTCGGCAGTTAAAATAGCGATTTGAACTTCTGGAGATCCAGTATCGTCTTTGTGAGTTTTGAACTTTTGGATAATATTATCCTTTTGCTTCTTGCTGAGCATAATTTTATTTTTTTAATGCACGATAGCCGAGTCAGAGGCCGCTCTAGCCGATCAAACCAAGATATCGTATTAATTGTTAATGTAAAGATATATTAGCATTGTATTTAGGAATAGTCAAGGGGAATGATCTAGACAAGCTAGATCACAACAGCACTATTTTAATTATTTTATTTCTGTTATAATTATTCATATGATTCCTTTAGATTTTTTTACAGAATTTAGCCAAGCTTGTGATGATCGGCCTTTTTTATTGTTAGAAAAAGAACAGCAAGAAAAATTTGTTAATAAAACCAGAGAAGTAACCGCTAAACTTAAAAAAGCTTTAGAAGATAAAAAATTACAAAAAAGCCATGCCTATCAAATAGTAACTAGCATGGGCAAAGCTGTTGAAGGAAAAGACTTTGATGAAGTGGGGTTTTCTAGTGCCTTGGCTCAGCTAGATACTTTATATGGCCCAGAGACTAAGCCTGACTTTTTAGAAAAGGTTAAAGAAATGGACAAATTTGCGGAGCGCTTTAAGCGGAGAGCTCATGAATTTTTTGTCTTAGAAGAAAAAGTAAAACAAGCTAGTAAAGATTTAACTCCAGAGCAAATTAAAGCCCATGACTTAGAGGTCTTGCAAAATGTGGGAATATTTTATGTTTTAGAATACACCTTAATCTTAGAACAAGAAATGCTGAAGCATGACCCAGAGCAGCAAGCTCAGATTTTAGAGTATGGAGCAAACGTGGAAGCGGGTAATTTACCAGGCTTAAAGCCACTAATAAAAAGTTTTTACCAGGAATTTGCTTTCAATCTTTATAATAAGGAAGTTCGTTGGCAGGTATTAAAAATATTTTTTGATTTTCAGGCTTTGTTAGAAACAAATGACATTGGAAAAATCATGACTGGTTTGCGCCAACTTAATCTAGGATTATTAAAAGTCTGCATTAACGGCGGCTTGGAGCTTTTTGCGGGAAAAATATATAAACCTTTTGAAAAAAATACTTCTTTAAAAGATATTCTGGAATATCTAAAAGCCAATTAAAAAAGCCCCTCGCTTGGAGGGGCTTTAAAGTTTTTAAATTTAGTAACCCATAGGACCAAAGTCAAAATGATCTCTAAGAGCATAAAAGGCTTCAGCAGCAACATCATAATCTTTTGCTAATTTTTGAACTTCTTCAGACCCTTTTCCTCCAAGAGCGTCTGTAGAGCTTATGCCCTCTGCTCTAGCAGCATCCTCTAATCCCTTTGCTAAGCTTTCTTGCATTCTATTTAAATGATGGACTTGATCTTCTGGAGTCATAGCAGCAAATTTATCAGGATCTAAGGCCCCCTCTTCAATAGATAGTGGCGACATAAAGTCTTCTTTACGTCCTTCCATGATAACTTGTACTTCTTTGGCCTGAGCCAATAGCTCTGGAGTTGCTTTTTTTGGCCCCTCTTCTTTTCCGGCTAAAAGATCTGCTCCGGCTTGGTCAACTGCAGCTTGAGCAGCCTCTCCTTCTTGTTGAGCTGCTTGAGCAGCTTGTTGCTCAGGAGAAAGTTCTCCTTGGCCGGGCTTTTTTTCTTGGTCTGGCATAATTTTTTAATTAAGAGTTAATCTTGATACTATAATTATAGCAAAAAATAAGGCTTTTGTAAATAGCTTGCATTGGTTTTAAAAGTGTCGTAAAATGTAGTTATGGCTAAAAAAACTTTATCAAATTTAGTAACAGAATTTCTAGAATATTTAGAAATTGAAAAAAATAGATCACAAGCAACAATAAAAAACTACGACTTTTATTTACGTCGTTTTTTGGAATGGTCTCAACTAACTAAACCAGAAAGTATTACTTTAGAGATGGTTAAGAAGTATAGACTGTTCTTAAATAGAATGACCGATGATCATGGAGAGTCTTTAAAGAAAAATACCCAGAATTATCATGTCATAGCCTTGCGGAGTTTTTTAAAATATTTATCTAAACAAGATATTAAAACTTTAGCTCCGGAAAAAGTAGAACTAGCAAAGCAACCTGGTAGGCAAGTAGAGTTTTTAGAACGCGATGAACTAGAAAAAATATTAGAGGCGCCGATGCTAGGAATCCGAGACCAAGAAGTGGGGCCAATCAAAAAGCTTATTGCCTTTAGAGATAAAGCAGTACTGGAATTATTATTTTGTACTGGCTTGCGTGTCAGCGAATTAGCTAAGCTGTCGAAAGAAGATATTAACTTGGAACGAGACGAGTTTTCTGTACGGGGTAAAGGAGAAAAAGTACGGTTAGTGTTTTTATCTGACTCTGCTAAGCACTGGCTTAAAGAATATTTAGGTTTACGTAAATTTGATACTTCTCCTTATTTGCTTGTTTCTCATGACCGGGCTAAAAAGGGACGAGAAACTGATAGAGAAAAACCAATTACTCCGCGGTCGATTGAAAGAATCGTTGATAAGTATGCCAAGATTGCCGGGTTAACTAAAAGGGTGTCTCCGCATACAATTCGTCACTCTTTTGCTACGGACTTATTAAGTAATGGCGCGGATATTAGAGCGGTACAGTCTATGTTGGGCCATGCCTCAATTACAACTACTCAAATATATACTCACGTCACAGACAAACATTTGAAAGACGTTTATAAGAAGTTTCATAATAAAAGTGATTGACACGGACCGTCATATACGGTAAAAATAAAGTAGAACCCAGTGGCGTTACCGACATTCGTCGGGACCGCACTGGCAAGCTCATCACCCAAAAGGGGGAATCATGCACTGGTACTGCTGGGTCTGGTACTACTACCGCCATTTCGTCTGGCGGCCTGGAGCCAACCTGTTCTGGAAGGCGGTGGAATGCTGCTTCAGCTTCTTCGGCTTCGCTTCTGCTCAACTTCTGCTGGCCACCCTGGTCATCGTCTTCATCTACTAGGAGGGCCCATGCCCCGCTTCCTGATTTTCTGTCTCCTGTGCCTGGTGCCGAGCTCGGCCAAGGGCATCGCTCTCTGGGATGGCGCGACCTTCCAGTTCAACTCCGAGCCCATCTCGGACTGCGAGCTCGAGGACTACACCGTGATCCTGTGCCTGGATGACCACAGTCTCTACGGCTGGGTCTACCAGGAGACCTTCCACCTGTGCGACCCGGTGTGGATGGATCTCTACGACACCTACCTGTGGCTGAGCTGGGTCGAGAGCTGGGGCTATCCCGAAGCCTGCCCGACCTACGACATGCTGCCCGAGCCCTGGATCGCGACCGACAACGAGCTCGAGGTCTGGGGGGTCGACGTCGACTACTTCCTGGACGACGACGATCCTCGGAACTACCCCGTGGACACCAGGATCCCAGACAACACCAAGAACCTGAAGATCACCGGGATCCCTGGTCTTCCGAGTCGAAATTCGGGGCAGAGACTGACCCTCTAGAGCTGCGCGCTCTACAGGGACGCAAGGCGCCTAGCCCACACGTGTGAAACGTGGGGTTAGGCCTTTTTTTATAGGACAGAACAGTGTTCTGTCCCTACTTTTGACTAAGATTAGCTATTTTTTAGGGATTACTATTGACAAAATAGTCTTTTTGTGCTAGTGTATAGGGTATTTTGCACCTTTTAAAGGGTTTGTTGGGCGTATATAGTATGTAGTTTACATCCTGTATTCGCCCAAGAACACCCCACCCCGCATAGGAGAACACCATGCGCCTCATGCCCGCTCACATCCCGCTCGGCCCCCACAACCCGAGACCCGAGATCGACGCGGCCGAGTAGCTGTGCCTCGAGTCTCCGTCTCTGCGGTCGCCTTCCATACCTTTGGAAGGCGGCTGCGGAACTTTTTTTCAAGAAGTGAATGGAGTATAGTTATAAAACTATCCTGTATTCGCACCTTGAGAAACAACCCACTCACCCCCGGAGAAATCCATGAAGAAAATCCATCCCCTCGTTCTCGGCTTCGTCCTGTTCGGCGGTGGCCTGGCCGTCCTACTCCACCTGGCCAGCCCCGAAGGTCAGGCGCAGGTCGACTGGTTCGACAGCCTGTTCCTCGGTTCTCCTCAGGTCGAGGAGTCCAAGACCCTGAACGAGGACGTGATCCTCGATCCCGGCATGGGCTTTGGGATGACCCAGGCCGAGGCCGAAGCCTACGTCTCCCGAGACGACTACGGCGTGGCCAACAACTACATGATGGTCTGGTGGCCTGATCTCGACGGTGACGACTACGGCCAGGTCAGCGATGACCTGATCTACGCCACCTACGATGACCTGATCAAGTCGGGTCGCCTGAACTGGGCCAACAACTGCCTGGACGAAGACGACACTGACCGCGACATCCACCCCGAAGACCCCTACGATGGCGACTTCGGCCTGGGCTGCGGGCTTTCCCCCATGCTGTGCCTCCTGGGCACGGTCGAGCTGGAGGAGATCGAGATTGAGGTCTGCCCCCGGCACGAAGAATGGGCGATCTACGCAGACGCAGACGGCGACGGCTGTGGCGATCCCAACAATATCCTGTGCTGGGACCAGGAATTCGACCTGCCGCCGGGCTACGTGGGCAACGACCGGGACTGGGACGACGCCATCCACGGCTGCGTCTGGCCCGGACCACGCGTCCAGTTGCCGGAGTAGGCCAGCCACTACTCGGCACACCCCTGCGGCCGCCACCCTATTACTGGGAGGCGGTCGCGGAACCTTTTTTTCAAGAGATAAATAAGTAATAGAAAATTCAATTATTTATTTGTACCTTGAACCATAGATTTGATAGATGCTTAAAGTATGGATTAAACTATCTTTATTTTGAGCATCTATCAAGGTGCCTCAACTGGGACAACAGTGGAATGGTAGAGAGTAGTGGCGTTTTGCCAGACTTTCGAAGCTCCGTGCGGAGCGTGTCCAAGACTGAAATCCCACATCTCTAGTTTGTCCTGCAAAGGAGACTAGGAGGTGTTATGAGCTATCCGTTCCCCCACATCTTCAACGACCCCGAGCCCGACTACGAAATCGGCTGGCTGGCTCGGGTCTGCGGCCAGACCGTGACCAAGACCATCTCCTTCTTCCTGCCGGCCCTGGTCATCGGCAGCGTCTTCCTGTTCGGGGCCTGGTTCAGCAACATGTTCCTGACCCCCGAGAACAGCCACTGGTGGATCATCAGCGGCTGCGTCGGCCTGGTCGGCAGCCTCTACTTCCAGCAGCTCTGGGTCAACCACCGTGCCCTCAAGTTCTGGCGGAGCCTGCGTGAACGGCTCGAGAACGAGCACAATGACAGCCAGAGCCAGATCAAGAAAGCGAACAAGGATCTCGAGCGTCGCGAAAAGGCCGTGATCGAGCAGGAGGCAAACCTGCAGCGCCGGCTCAGTGACCTGGAACAGCTGGCCATCCAGGCCATGAAGGCCAACTCAGGCCAGAACAACGTCTTCGCGAACCTGATCGAGGCTGTCCTGGACCACAAGGCCCTGCCCGACGATCGCCGGACCATGACCTGGGCCGAATTCAAGGGTCGGATCCGTCGGATCAACGCGGAACAGGTGAGGCTGGAAGAAGCTCAGGCGAACTGGGAAACGATCCAGCGACTTGAGTACAGCATCCGCCAAGCTGATGCCTTCCGCGAGGCCGTGGCCGAGTTCCTGCGGATCAAGGTCCAGGAGCTGTGGAGCTCCAAGGCCGGGGGCAACAACCCCATGGCCAAGGAAATGCGCCACGCCATGGTCCAGCTGGTTCGCCAGTACTGGGCCGAGGACAGCTACCTTCGACGCTTCCTGAAGGACATCGGCGCCACGGCCGATGTGCCCGAGACCGACGAGGAGTAGGAGTAGCTCTCATCTACACCCCCCTGCCCGTACAGTATGCTATATGCTGCTGTCGGGCCGGGGTTATTTTTTTTACTTACTTAAAACCGCGGGTATGGCCTGCCTGCCGGCAGGCAGGGACCCCGCGGTTATTGATATTTTGAAAATTTTTTATTTTATAACTTTTATAATTTTTGGGTTATAAGAAGCCTTTAGATTATAGTATTGGTTAGTAGAGGTTTTTACTTGGCGGCTAGAGCTGCCTAGAGAGTAAATTCCAATTTTAGAAGTATTGTTTAATTTAACGCGAATAGTTTTAGCTCCGGTGGTGTTCCAAAAAGCATAATAAGTATCTCCATCGCGTTTAAACTTATAAATATAAACATTAGCCTCACTAGTTTCTTTTAAGTCATCAAAATAAAGATTGCCAGACTTTTTATTTCCGTCTGGATTATCGTCTAAAATAAATCCATTAAAAGCTAGAGGTCTATCCATGACTCCATCTTCATTTCCATTCCAAGAAGAAGCAGAATATTTTAAAGGCAGATGATAAGTTTGCCATTGCTTACTTAGACTGCCGAGCTCGTATTGAAAAACCTCGCCAGTAGCATCAGTAACTCTAAGTTTTAAGTCATTTTTTTTGTTGTCTCCCTTGACTTTAAAAGTTAAAGCGCGGGTGTTACTGTTTAGTTTTAAAGAATTAGTAATTTGTAAATAACTATTTTCAGCTTTATTAAACTGGTAATGAACTTTCAAAGTATTATCTACTATAGAAGCTTGGCCAGAGGCATAATCAGTTTCAACAAAGCTCCAATTACCTAGAGAGTTGCAACTATCTAAAGTTTTAGCTTTATTAGTAGAAACAAATCCTTTATTTTGAATGTAGCCTCTTAAATGATCACTTAAAAAGCTATAAGCGCGATAAGATTTTTTATCATTTAAATCATTTTCCAATAATCCAAAGTTTGATTCTAAATAATCATTATCTGCATTGTCTCTAAAATCATACCAAAATACTTTTTTAATGTTGTCTTCGTTTAAGGCTTGTAAAAAACTTCGCAGCAACATGTTGGCCTGAGCCTTTTTAGTCACTCCATCAGAATAAGTAGTCCAGCCCATTTCTGTAATCCAAACTGGTTTATTTTTGTCGTTGTTCTTACGCATTAACCGATTTAAGTTGCGAAGATCCATGCTTAAAGTATTTAAACCATTTTCAGTGTACTCGGGAGAATAATTAAAGTTGCCATCAATAACTCTATAAGGATGAACAGCAACTACGGCAAAATAATCATCACCAATAGTGTCGTAAACATCTTTTAAGAAATCAGTGTCTACACCAGAAAGCCCACCGAGGACAATCTTGGCATCAGGATTAGCTTCTTTTATTTTGATGTTAGCTTTTTTTAACAGAGTAGCGTACTCGGCATTAGTTCCTTTCCAAAAACCATCGTAGTTAGGTTCGTTCCAAATCTCCCAATAATCAATTTCGTCTTTATAGCGTAAAGCAACTTGGTAAACATAGTCTTCCCAAGCATCTTCGTCTGGTTCGTAATAGTAGTAGTCGCTAGAACCTGGGTTAGTAGAAGCCCAAGAAGAAGAATAAGTTAGTAACCCTAAAACGTTGATGTTGTTTTCTTGATACTTCTCAATAACAGAGTCATATTGATCCCAATTATAATCATCATCAGTTGGCTCGATGACATCCCAGTTGAACTGTTCTCGAGACCATTCTACTCCCCCGGCTTCGGCCATGTCTAAAACTTCGTCCCACTCGCTTTCAGTAACTCGTTCTCGTAAATGCATATTCACACCCCAGGGAGTATCGGCATAACAAAGAACTGGTGATAAAAATAGAATGCTAGTTATTATGATTTTTTTGAACATATTATTTATTTTACTGGGCTCGCCTGGAGGCTCACCCTATTTGCCTAATAGCCCGAGCCTCCCGGCGAAGGCGGCTTATTAAGGTTTTATTTCTTTAACTCTTTTTTCTAAATACTCAACTGTATTTAAAGAAGGGTCTTCTAAGATTTCTTCTAATAAAGCGTTGAGGTACAATCCAACTTCGCGGCCAGGTTTTAAATCTAATAATTCCATAACTCTATTACCATCAACTTTTAACATAGAAGTGGTAATTGGATCTTGACTCACTTTAGCAATTCGTCGTTCTAGCTCTACCAGCTTAAATGGTTTTTCTTTTAAACAGCCAGAGCCCATTCGATCTCCAACTCGAAGGTCGATTAAATCTTGTAAATGCTCTAGGCCGATTCTTTTAGCCATGCGACGCACACCAGCGTCGGTAATCTCGCCAATGTTGTAATAAAACATGTGTTGACGCACTAAATGAGTAACTCGGTCTGTGTCTTTTTTAGAAAATTTTAAACGCTTCATGATTTTTCCTGTGATTTTGGCGCTAACATACTCGTGTTGATGAAAACTAGCGTCTACGCCTTCACCTTCTTTGGTTTGCGGCTTGCCAATATCGTGGAAAAGAGTAGCTAATTTTACCAGAGGGTCTTCAGAGGGACAATATTGAGCAGATAATAAACAATGAAAAAAGACTGTATAAATATGATGTTTGTTTTGAGCTAAACCAATGGTCTTTTTAAACTCTGGAATGATTAACTCTAAAATTCCAGCTTGATCTAGTAACCAAAAACCTTTAAATAAATTATTGCTATTAATAATCTTCATTATTTCGTCTCTAATTCGTTCTCCAGAAACTTCTAATAAGCCTTGTTTGTTTTTTATAATTGCTTGCCAGGTGTTTTCTTCTATAGTAAAACCTAATTGAGAGGCGAATCTAATGGCTCGTAATATTCTTAGGGCATCTTCGTTAAAACGTTCTTCGGGATTACCAACAGCTTTAATAAATTTGTTTTTTAAATCTTCTTGGCCATTAAATAAATCTTTAATTTCTTGGCCATCATAAGCTAAGGCATTAATAGTAAAGTCTCGACGTTCTAAGTCTTCTTCTAAGGTAACTCCGAATTTAACTTTGTCGGGATGACGTTTATCAGTATAAGCTCCTTCGCTACGGTAAGTAGTAACCTCGACTACTCCACCGTCGGCATGGACTCCAACTGTGCCAAATACATTATTATAAAAAGATTCAGGAAATGTTTTTTGGATTTGTTCAGGTAAAGCGCTAGTAGTCACGTCCCAGTCTTTAGGCTCACGACCCATTAAACTATCTCGAGTACACCCGCCAACTACAAAAGCCTCGAATCCAGCTTCTTTGAGATGGTCGATTACCCATTTAATTTGGTCAGGTAAAATTATCTGCATAATCGTTTATATTATAGCATATTTTTCCCCTCCCCCTAGCCCCCTCCCCACATTCGTGCGGGAGGGGGAATATTTTATTGAAGTGTTGCAAAAAATGCAACTGTTCGGAAATTCCGAATAGTTCAACTACCGAGGAATACTCGGTAGTTGAATTGTGCTATAATAAGCGTAGATTAAGGTAAGATCCTCGTCCTCATTGGGCGGGGATTTTTATATTTCCTGCCTGCCGGTAGGCAAGTAAAAATTAAACATAAATCTTATGACAAATCAAGACAAAATTGTTATTTACAAAAAAGAAGATGGAAGTCTTTCTTTGAATGTAAAATTAGAAAAAGAGACGGTATGGCTTAATGCTCATCAAATAGCCGGCCTTTTTGAAGTTGATAGAACTAGTATCGTTAAACATATTAAAAATATCTATAACTCCAATGAATTATCACAAAAATCAACCTGTGAAAAAATTGCACAGGTTGCTCGAGATGAAAGGATAAGAAAAATGAATTTATATAATTTAGATGTGATTATTTCTGTAGGCTATAGAGTAAATTCGACTAAAGCGACAAAGTTTAGAATTTGGGCAAATAAAATATTAAAAGACTATTTGATAAAAGGATATGCTTTGAATCAAAAAAGATTGCAACAAACATCTTTAGAGGAGTTTGAAAATTCAATCCAATTAATTAAGAGGGCTATGAAATCTAAAAAATTAAACTCTGACGAACAAGATGGCTTGTTGAAAGTCATAACAGATTATGCAGATTCCTGGTTATTACTTCAAAAATATGATGAAAATAAATTTAGAAAAATAAAAACTAAAAAAGCTAAGTATAAATTAGATTATCAAAAAGCACTTAAAAATATAATAGTAATTAAAAAAGACTTAATTAAAAAGAAAGAGGCTAGCGAATTATTTGGTAAGGAAAGAGAAAGCTCTTTGGAAGGAATATTAAAAACTTTGTCTCAAACTTTTAATAAAAAAGAATTATATCCGGGTATTGGAGAAAAGGCAGCTCATTTGCTTTATTTTATTATTAAGGACCATCCTTTTATAGATGGCAATAAACGAATCGGCTCGT
>CAZNEH010000023.1:0-15332 GCA_964572175.1 uncultured Gammaproteobacteria bacterium | reverse complement strand
TTTGGAAATAATTTTTTCTACTTCTTTAGCAGTTCCCACGGGAACAGTAGATTTATCAACAATAACTTTATAGTCTTTCATGTTGTCGGCTAATTCTTCGGCCACGGCATAAACATATTTTAAATCAGCTCGACCATCTTCAGCAGACGGGGTACCTACAGCAATGAAAACAGCTTTTGCTTTTGGTAAAACATCTTTTAAAGAAGTGGTAAAATTTAAACGTCCAGCTTCATGATTATGTTTAACTAATTGTTCTAAACCTGGTTCAAAAATTGGAATAACTCCTTTTTTAAGTTTATTGATTTTTTCTTCGTCGATATCTACACAATGAACAGTGTGGCCGATATCGGCTAAACATGTTCCGGATACTAATCCAACGTACCCAGTTCCCACGATAGCAATTTCCATAATATACTATTTAATTAATTTTTTATAAACATCCCAAGTAGTCTTGATTATTTTATCTAAATCAGAATATTTGGGCTTATAACTTAACACTTTTCTTGCTTTTTGTGAAGAGGCATACAAGGCTGCTGGATCACCCTTTCTTCGCCCCACTATTTTAGATGGAATTTCTTGTTTGGTGATACGACGGCAAGCTTCTAAAACATCTAAGACGCTATGTCCTTTTTCAGAGCCTAAATTAACTATTAATGAGTTCTTTTTATCTAAATATTTTAAAGCTTTTAAGTGAGCATCGGCTAAGTCGGTAACGTGAATGTAGTCTCGTACTCCAGTGCCATCTGGAGTTTTATAATTTTTGCCAAAAATTTGCAACTCTTTGCGTTGGCCAGTGGCAACCTCCATGATTACAGGAATTAAATTATGAGGCTCTTTTTCTAAACCAGTGACCTTACCAGAAGGATCATATCCAGCAGCATTAAAATATCTTAAAGAAGCATATTTTATTTTGCCTAACTTAGCGTACCAGTCTAATAATTTTTCTATTTCTAGCTTAGTAAAGCCATAATAATTATCTGGTTGGACTGGAGTAGCTTCAGTAATGGGAAGTTTTTTTGGAGTTCCATAAACTGCGGCTGTAGAAGAGAAAATAAACTTGGCTACTCCCCCGGCCTCCATGGCACGAAGAATATTAATAGTACCTGTTAAATTATTTTCAGAATATAGATTCGGATCTTCCATGGATTCTTCAACGCTTTTTTTAGCAGCAAAATGAAAGACTGCGTCATAGCCGCCTTTAAGTGATTTTTCTAAAAGTTTATAGTTTAAAATATCGCCTTTAATAAACTTTGCCTTAGAAAAAAGATTTTTTTTAGTGCCGCTAGATAAGTTGTCGTAAACAGTAACCTTGTGTCCGGTTTTTAATAATCTATAAACAGTGTGAGAACCAATGTATCCAGCTCCTCCAGTAACAAATATTTTCATATTAATCGTTGGTAGTTAATTGACTGTCTTGATAGCGAAGATGTCGACTAGCTTTCATGTACTCAATAGTTTTATTTAATCCATCTTCCATCTTGACTAAAGGAAACCAGGCTAAGCGTTCTTTGGCTCTAGTAATATCTGGAATTCCAGGCTTGGTTAGGGCTTCTAAAGGCTTTTCTAGTTTAACCTGAGAACTAGAACCAGTAACTTTTATAACCATTTGGGCAATTTCTTCTATATTGTGAGTTTCTTCATTACCTAGATTAACAGGCTCGTTTAAAGAAGAGCTCATTAATTTTATTAAACCTTGGATAATATCTTTAACATAGCAATAATTGCTAATTTCTTGGCCATCACCATAAATAACCAAGTCTTCATTGTTTAAAGCAGCTTTAACAAAATCTGGGATCATGCGGCCAGAGTTTAATCTCATTCGAGGGCCATAGGTATTAAATATTCTAGCGATTTTAAAATCAAGATTATGTTGTTTGCAAAAATCACGAGTCATTACTTCAGCAAAGCGTTTTCCTTCATTATAGCAAGCGCGAGGACTTTGAGGATTGGTAAAGCCCCAATATTCTTCGGGAAATCTTTCTTGGCCTTCTAAGGGACTGCCATAGATAGCAGAGCTAGACATGAATAAGTATTTAGCCTCGTACTTTTTGGCCATTTCTAAAGTTTGATAAACTCCTAAAGAATTGGCCAAGCAAGTGTTAGTGATATTTTCTTCAAAGTTTTTACGAGAGGTTGGACAAGCAAGGTTATAGATTTCTTGAACTCCTTGGAATTTTACTTGGAATTGCTCTAAGTCTGGAAGATCTTCTAAATTAATTGGCTTAGTAAAGTCGGCTTTGATAAATTCAAAGTTGGGATTGGTTAACAAGTGATTAATATTATCTTGCTGACCAGAAATAAAATTATCTATACAAATAACTTTACTGTCTTTAACTAGTTCGTCGCATAGTTGAGAGCCAATAAATCCAGCTCCGCCAAAAACAACGACGTTTTTTTTATCAAATATTGCCTTTTTTGCCATATGATTTGAATTTTATTTTAAATATATTTATTAATGTTTTGAAATAATCTTTGAGTCTAACTTTAGAGCTTGGATCGTTGTTCCATTCTACGGGAACCTCCTTGATCTTTAAATTATTTTTTTGAGCTAAGTATAAAAACTCGAAGTCAAAACTGTAATCTGGTAAAGTCACTTGTTCCCAAATTGTTTTAGTACTGGCTTTAAATAATTTAAATCCGCATTGAGTGTCTTTAATTCCCTTAACTAATAATAATCTAATGGGTAGATTTCCAAGACGGCCGAGAATTTCTTTGTACCAAGGCTGATGGGTTTTTACTAAAGATCTGTCTAAAGCTCGAGAGCCGATAATAACGTCGTAATCTTTTAAATAAGGTTTAAATCTATCTAGTTGAGAGATGTCTGTGGAGTTATCAGCGTCGGTTATTAATATATACGGCTTAGTACTGGCTAAAATTCCAGCTTTCACGGCCGCGCCTTTGCCTTGGTTTTGGGGAAAATCGATTATTTTAAGGTTCGGTAATAGATTTTTAGCTATAGCTACTGTTTCATCAGTTGATCCGTCGTTAACTAGAATAACCTCTCCCTTAAAGTTTTTAAGGGAATTTAAGACTTTTTCTATTCTACTTGCCTCATTAAAGGCTGGAATTACTATAGATAAATCTTTCATTATTATACCAGATTTTTAGTTTTTTTGAAAGTCCAGAACTTATTAACAAAAAAGTTCCAAAATAAGACTACTCCGACAGCAATAGCCTTGGCTAATAAATCGTAAAGACCTAGTTCAACTAAAATATAAAGAATGGTTTGGGTTAAGATTAATCCGCATAGACTGACTAGATAGAACTTAGTATATTGGATTTTATGTTGTTTAGAATTGTCTTTAAAGGTCCAGTATTTATTAAAAATATAACTGTTAACTGTGGCTATAGAAAAAGAAATTAAATTGGCAATTAAATAATGCTCGTCGAAAAATAAAAAGAGCCTGGTTAAAAAAGCGTAAATAACAAAATCTAAAGAGGTATTAATAACCCCGACTATTCCAAAGCGGATAAATTGTTTTAGCATGGGATAATTATAGCAAAAAAAAAGCCCTTAGACCAGTCCTCCGGAGAGGTCTAAGGGGGTTAAACTAGCTGTCGTGCATCAGGCGACGCTAGAAGAGGGTGCTCAGCCAGGGCAGCTGGTCGCCGATGCTGGTGAGCACGGAGACCAGGACCTCGTTGAGGCCGGTGGTGAGACCGGCGAAGGCCAGGGCAGCGATGCCCATGAGCTTCATCAGGATGTTGAGGCTCGGCCCGGAGGTGTCCTTGAGGGGGTCGCCCACGGTGTCACCCAGGATGGCCGCGGAGACCGCCTTCTTCAGGACCTTGATCTCCTCTTCCGGCTTTCCTGCCTTGATGGCGGCCTTGAGCATGGTGTTGGCCAGCTTCTTGCCGTTGTCGGCCAGGCCGCCCGCGTTGGCCAAGGTGATGGCCAGGACGAAGCCCGTGAAGAGGACACCCGCGAGGATGCCTGCTTCGAGCCGCGGATCGATGACCCCGGCGATGAGGACGCTGCCGATGGCCAGGGCCCCGGGCTTCTTGAGCGAGCTGAGCGCGGTGTCGGTGCAGATCTCGATGCACTTGTTGTAGTCGGGGTGCTCGGTCTCGCCCCTGCGGACGCGATGGAACTCCTTGACCACGATCTGGAAGAGATCTGCGGCAGCCTCACTGACCTTGAGGTTGGCGATGCCAGCGAACTTGAAGGCGAGCATAGCACCGATGGCCAGGCCCGCGAGAACGTAGACGTCGCCGAGGTTCACGTCGGTGACGCTGATGCCGGCCTTGTCCATGAAGGCCAGGAAGAAGGTGACGGCCGTGAAGACCGCGGAGGCAATGGCCAGGCCCTTGCCGGTGGCGGCCGTCGTGTTGCCGACAGAGTCGAGCTTGTTGCAGATCTCCTTGGCCTTGGGGTCGAGACCCCCCATCTCCGAACTGCCCTGCGCCGTGTCGGCGATGGGGCCGTAGGTGTCGATGGACAGGTGAACGGTGAGCAGGGACAGCATGGTAGCCGCGGCCACGGCGATCCCGAAGAACCCGCCGAGCCAGTAGACCACGATCATGCTGATCGCCACGAGCAGGGCGATCGGCATCGACGACTCCATGCCCACGGACAGGGAGGTGATCACGTTCATGGGGACGCCGCTCTTGCTCTTCTCGACCAGGAGCTTGGCGTACTTGGAGTCGGTGGAGGTGTAGGCCTCGGAGATCGCGCCGATCACCGGACCGATGAACAGGCCGATGACGATGCAGACGAAGAGACCGAGAGCGGTGTAGTGCTCGGTGCCGACGTCCCAGCCCTTGGGCATGATGACGAAGAGCAGAGCACCGATGATCAGGGTCATCACGCCGGTGGTGCCGAAGGCGTAGATGTTCAGGGTCTTGTGGACGTCGTGCTCGCTGGCGTCCTTGTTGACCTTGACCATCTGGAGGGCGAGGATGGAGACCATGAGACCGACACCGGAGATGGCGAAGGTCAGAAGAACCGGCAGGAGCGGATCGGAACCCGCAGCCTTGAAGCCAGCGCCCACGGCCATGGCCAGGATCATGGACCCGATGATGGATCCCACGTTGGACTCGAGCAGGTCAGCGCTCATGCCCGCGGTGTCACCCACGTTGTCGCCCGCACCGTCGGCGATGCCGCCAGCGTTCCGGACGTCGTCCTCTTCGATGCCGAGCTCGTCAGCAGCAGAGTCGGCAGCCACGTCGGCAGCCTTGGTGAACACTCCGCCGCCCACGCGGGCGAAGAAAGCCACCAGGCTGGCGCCAAAGGAGTAGCCGATGACCACGTTCAGGATCAGGGTCATGTCCCAGTTGGTGAACAAGGACAGGCCGAGGATGATGATGGCCAAGCCGAGAAGGCCCAGAGCGTGCACAGTCTGACTGGCAACACCACCAGCCCCGAAGGAGACCTTGAAGGCGCCGGACATACCCTCTTGCTGAGCAGCCCAGGCCGTCCGGTTGTTGGCCAGGGTGGCGATGTCCATGGCCCGCTCGCCGGCCAGAGCCGAGATGAAGCAGCCGATGAGCATGGCCACACCCATGAACCAGTGGCTCTCGGGGTCGAAGTAGGCGCTGACGCCGAGGATGATGGCCACGGGAGCGGCGACCTTGGCGATGGCCCAGTACTCCTTCTTGAGGAAGGTCTGAGCCGCGCTGCGGACAAAGCCTCCGATCTGGACCTGCTTGGGGTTGCCAGCGCTGCGCTTGAGGATCTGCTTCTTCTTGAGGGAGGCGACCACGAGCGCGAACACGCAGACGCCAATAACGGACCAGAGAACTGCGTTAAGCATTCTCACTCCATAAGCTTGTACTGAGGCAGGGATTGCGACACAGTACGGGTTGTTGTTGGTTGTCGAAGGACACGATAATCAAAAAAAAGACTCTCTCTGGTAGAGATTGTCCCCCCCCCCCCTGATTTCGTGCCTATAAAGTATAATATTTAGCTGTTTTTGTCAATCCTTATAAAAAATGTCTCGGGTAATCAAAAACCGCGGGTACAGGGCCCCGCGGTTACATGATTTTATTTAAGCGATTTTGTAATTAGCGGCTATCTTCGCAGATCGTTCTTTAGCTAACTGTTTGTACAGCTGATGAGTGTCTTGAGCAATATCTTTCCAGTTATAATGTTCAAGAACAAACTTGCGAGCCTGTTTACCTACGTCTTCTACTTCCTGTTTGTTTTTAATTAGCATAGCTAATTTTTCTTTTAAATCTTCTACATTTTTATTCTCAAAGCTTAAACCACAATGTTTTACGATTTCTAGGTTGGCTGGAATATCAGAAGCAAGAACACAATTTCCATAACTAGCCGCTTCTAGGACAGAGATAGGAAGTCCTTCAGATTCTGAAGGTTGGACGTATAAGTAGGCGTTAGAAAATAACTCTTCTAAAGCTTGACCAGACTGGTATCCGGTGAAGATAATATTTGGATTCTTTTTAGCTAAACGTTTTAGGTATTTCACATAGCCATCAGTATGAGCAGAGTCACCAACGATAACTAATTTCAAGTGAGTATTCAATTCTTGATAGGCTTTAATTAAGTAGTGAATACCTTTATGTTTAACTAACCTGGAAACAACTGTAATATAGTCGTCTCCTTTTAGATCAAATTCTTCTTTAATGATGCTAGGCTTTACATTTTGGACTTCATTGATTCCATTTGGAATGTAATTAGTTTCACGATTATAAACTTCATAAGTATAATGCTTAAGAGTTCTAGAAACAGTAATTACTTCATGGGCAAATTTACAAGCGCACCATTCACCTAACCATAACATTACTCTAGCAAAGCCTCCCCATTTTTGATGTTGTCGATCAATACAATGGAAAGTTACCACTACTTTAGCCTTGGGCTTAAAGATTCTTGGGATCCAAGAAAGTAAAGCTGGACCAACAGCATGGTAATGGATAATGTCGTAGTCTTGAAACAAAGCATGTACGGAAGCAGTAAAAGTACCAGTAATTGCATCTAAGTGCTTGGTATTTATAGACAGAGTACTTTTTAGCTTAATGCCGTTATGTAAAGTCTTATCTTTAGCTGTGTAATGCGGACGAGTATAGGCTGTGACGTCGTAGCCAAAATCAACCAGTCTAGAAGCAAGTTCTTCGACATGACGTTCTACACCACCATAAATAGTGGGCATACCTTTTTGTCCGATAAAAGCTATTTTCATAAGATTTGTTAATAATTTAACTAGGTACCTTAGCACAAAAACAAAAAAATGTCAATAGCTAAAAAGCTTATATTGACGTTTTTTGGCTAAGATTAGCGAAAACCCGCTATTCCACGCTATACTCTGTTTGAAGTGGCAAGCTAGATCTCTCTAAATAGCTTTGAGTAAAGGCATCTATGGCGGTAAAAGAAGTAAGATTAGTTAAATTTATCTTAGACCCTATTTGTTGCCAATTTGGAAGAATTCTAACCTCAAATCCGGCCGCTAAAGGATATCTGGAAAAGGCTTGCATAGACCCGACATGCCAAAGCACTTCCCTAGTTCCAGGGTTATAAGAAATATTTGTTCCAGCTGTAACACTGCTATCACCAGTCCATTCTACTTGTGATGGCAAAGTAGTTTTAATAGTAACATTAGAAAGGTTGTTGGTAATATCTTCGACTTGCCAGAAAATTCTAAGAGCAGTGATCTCCCCTGCTTCAGGTGGCCAAGGACCATAGCCTAATTGCACACCAGTGGAATCATAATAAGCAGAGCGACTGGAAAAACTTAAAGCAGTATTAAATTTAACTTCGTTAGTTGTAGCAGAGCTATAAGTGTATAAATCATAATCTTCGATCTGGGCCTGAGCAGAAGTCTCAGTACTTAAAGAATAATTGTATTGACGAATCTCTGAGTTAGTAACCCTAGAATAATAAACAGTTTCTTCTTCTTTAGGATCAAGTTGATCTATAGTTAAATTTCTTTCTCCGCTAGTGATAGAAATATTCTTTAAAATAGCGTCGCCGATGTTTTCACAAGTAATAGAATAAGTTAAAATAGCGCCTAAATCTACAACTGTATTGGCTGAGCCGTTTACCAAGGAAGAACATTCTAAACGAGGGCTTAATACCTCGATCAAGCTTTCACTAGTCTGTTGAGAATAATTTTCTGCAGAAGCGGTAATATTAATAACATTGGAAACATCTCCGAATTCTGTAAACTTAGCCTTGATTATTATTTCCCCTTCTTGGCCTCCCTTAATCTCAGAAATTTTTAAATCATCTAAGCTGGAAGTAATTTCCAAATCTTCGGGAAGGTCTAATTTAATTTCTACGTCTGATTGAGTTAACTCAGAATTATTTTTATATTTTACTTTAATTTCAAATTCTTGGTCTTGTAATATTTTTTCCGGAAGCTCAGTAGTGATTTCTAAACTAGATTGAGAGACTGTGAAATTTTGGGCTAATTCTTCTTGAAAGAAATTTCCTTGAGAAGAATAACCATAAACTAGCTTGACGGTTTGCTCACTATTTAGCTCAGCTAATAATTTACCTTTGAAAATAATTTCTCCTGTTTTGTTTTTTTCTAGATCACCTAAAAAGACTTCTGTGGTTCCTTCTGGAGTGAAAACGGGGGAATGCAATAAGGCTATTTGAAAATTTTCTACAGCCCGGCCTTGATTTTGATAAATAGCTGTAAACTCAATTTCATCTCCAGAGATAATTTCTTCTGATTGAATAAGGTTAACTTCTATTTGGGCTGGGGTGGTGTAAATATAATACCAATAACCTAGGCCTATATTTCCTATAACTAAAGCAAAAATCACTAAAGAGAAAACAGTATCAATAAACAAGCGGTGCCAGCGGTCCTGGTATTTGTCGGTCATGTAATGAATAACTGGAGGAAAGAAAATATGCAAAGCCTTTTTACCAGAATACTTAACAACCTTAAAAGCAAGGTGGGTTACGTTTTTACTGTGATGAATAATTACTTTAATCATATGTCCTCCTAATAATTATATATTCCAAAGCTTGAAGTAACAATTTCTTGAGATCCGTTTTGATCAATGTCGGTAATTCCAACTAAAACTCCGCTAGTGTCACTTTGATCATAGGCATAAAACCCGTTATTTACTATTTTACCATTTTTATTAAAGATCCGTATATGGGGCGCGCCACCTGGGCCTGGACCAGTTACTATTTCGGCTTTTCCATCGTTGTCTAAATCACCCACGCCTATGTTTACCCCAAAGCGAGCAGATTTATCATAAGCAAAGAAACCGGGGTTAATTACTTCACATTTATTGTTTAAAATTCTGATGTGCGGACCACCGCCATAGCCGGCCGCGGAAATAATTTCCATGCGTCCATCTCCGTTTAAATCTCCCACTCCGACATTGACTCCGCCTTGAAAGCTTTCAGCATAAGGAAAACAACCAGGGTCTTTTAATTTTCCTTTCATGTTAAATATTCTAATCTGAGGTCCATATTGCTGAGTGCCAGTGACAATATAATATTTACTATCTTTTTTATAAATTTTATCAACCGCAATATTTACTCCGCCGGTAAAGTTTTCGCCGTAAGGAGCAAATTTATATTTGAGCTTATCGTTTTTGTAAACATAAATATAAGTTTGATCAGCAACTACGGTTTTGTCTTTGGCAGGAATCTCTACTATTTGGGTACCGCCGGGGTAATTAGAATTATAACTATAAAAACTATTTCTCTCCAAGTCTCCGTCGCTATTAAACACCTTAGAGTAGCCGCCATTAACATAAGGGACGTCGATAATCTGAGCCAGCTTGCCTAGTAAAATAATTCCATCATGAGCAGGAATAGTTAAAGACCCAATGAGCTTGCCGTTGTTTGTATCTGGATCTTGGTCCCCTTTTATTTTTTCATAACCTGACTCTAAGTAAACTTTTCGAGAGCTAGACGTAGAGTTAACTAAAACTAAGCCGTTTTCAAAATCACGGCGCCAAACTCCACGTTGAGTTTTATGAGGGTGATCAGCATTTAAAATATTGTAAGGTTGGTCTAAGGGATCGCCTAAAGCAACCTCGTATTCATCGTACCACCAAAGCTCGGTATGAGACTGGTCGCCTTTGTCAAAACTATAATAACCATCACCTAATAAAGCAGAGCCTAGACCATAGCGCATCTTTTTATAATTAGTGCGCTGGTTTTTATTATTTACATTAGTATTAACAATAGCTAAGTCAGCGTTTTCTAAAACATAAAAATACTCTTCTAAAGAGTCTACCCAGTTGCCGTAGCTAGTAGTTGGGAAATGCTCGAAACCAATGCCGTTGACGTTATTAATATAATGAGTCCCGCTATTTCCAGTGACTAAGAAATTTTTCTTGGTTTTGTTGTTAGTTTTTTTGAGGATACTTTTAACTCCAGCTTTCCATTCGCTATCTGCGGTGGCAGCTTTGTCTTTGGTGCCATCTAGATCAAGATCAACGTTACCAACCCAAGAAACATCTTCCCATAAATTGTCGTAAAATACTCCATCCCAGATATTTGGATTTTCTTCTAATTTATTGGTTACGGCCGTGGAAAAATAACCTGCCCAATCACCAGTAACATTTAAGATGTCGTAATCTTCCCACCAGGTTAGTTTATTGCCTTTAGCATTTTTTAACACCCAGTCTGGGTTAGCGGCTATTTGTTCTCCTAGTTCTTTTCTAAAGGTGCCCTCGTCTAGGTCTGCGGCGTCGGCTCTAATATCTAAAAGAGAGATATAAGCTAATATTTTTATATCTGGATTTAATTCTTTAATTTCTCTAAGGCGCTCGGGAGAATAATGAGCCGCCTCAATATCAATAATTAGCAGATCCCATTGAGCCATGGTTTCTACCTCGCTAGCTTCGACGTCCCAAGAATAATTCCAATTTGCGATCCTTGGATAAGCAAAGCAAATATTTGGGAGTAAAAGTAATAAGCTAATTATTAATAACTTCTTCATAAATAGTAAGCAATTCTTTATAGTGGGTTTTTGAATCACAGATTTCACTGATTTGATCCAGATTACTCTGATTTATTTTTTTAATTAAATCCTCATGATCTCCAGGTTCAAAGAGGTTGTTAGTTAATTCAGGGAGTCCACCTATATTAGCAGCGATGATTGGTTTTTTCAAGGCAATAGCTTCTAAGGCAGACATAGGGTTATTTTCATACCACTCTGATGGAATAATCACGGCTTTTGATTCTTGGATCAATCTAGTTAGCTCCTCTCCTGATTTAAAGCCAACTGGTTTAATATTCTTAGTTTCTTTTACTTTAACTGGACCAGTTCCGGCTATGATTAACTGATCTTCTAGTTTATTAAAGGCCTTGATTAATGTGTTAATGCCCTTTTCTTTGGATAACCTACCAAAGTATAAATAGTAATCTTTTTGCTCTGTATCTGGAAGGGGTTTAATGGTGGTGAAGTTGGGCAGGTGAACTATTTTATTACTCACTCCCCAATCCTCTAAAACAGTCTTTAAAAACTTGGATGGACTAATTAAAGTGTCGACACTCTTTAAGTAATCATCTACTCGACGATTGAAATGCATTTCTATGTAAGAAAGAAAACTCTTGAGGTAGGACTTATCTACGCAGCGATTTAAAATACACTTATAATATTTTTGTGGCTTGCAGCGCTGGCAAACCGCGCCCCTAGTATAGAGTAAATAATTTGGGCAAATCACTTGGTAATCGTGCAAGGTTTGAACTACGGGGATGTTATGCTTTTTTAAAACTTTAGTAATAACCGGAGTGAGTTGGTGATGAATATTATGTAAGTGAGCCACGTCTGGTTTTTTATATTTAATAAGCTCTTCTAGTTTTACTGCGGCCTCAGGATTAAAAATAAAGTTTTTAGACTTAGAAAAAAGTTTTTTATAATTAGAGTAGTCAACTTCACTAGTAAAAAACTTATCGTAGTTGCTGGGCTTATTTTTTGGATGCTGCATTGAAAAATGCATGGTCTCGTGCCCTTGATCTTCTAAAAGTTTACATAAATTAAAATAATAAGACTCGCTGCCCCCTTTAGGATAAAAGAATTTGTTAATCTGTAAGATCTTCATAAAGTTTTTGATAATGATAAATCATATCTTGTAAATCAAACTGTTTTAAGGCGTGTTTTCGGGCGGCTAAGGCATATTTCTTGGTTGCTTTAGGGTCTTTTATAATTAAAGTGATTCCGGCAGCTAGCATTAAAGGATTACCAGGCTCGACTAATAAACCAGTTTTTTGATGTAAAACAACTTCGTCTAAACCAGGGATTTTTGAACCCACAATAGGACGCTGCATTAAAGATGCTTCTATGGCTGATAAATTTAAACCTTCCCAGATAGATGGAACTACTACTAAGTCTAGTTTAGCTAAATGTTTTTTAACTTGACTAGGCTCTACTTGGCCTAGGAAATTTATTTTATGCTGCTTTAATGTTCTAGCTTCTTTTTTTAATTCTTCTAATAAAGAACCGCGGCCGATAATATCTACTTCTAACTTAGCCGGAATTAGCTGTAGGGCTTTTAATAAAACTTGGTGGCCTTTTTGTTTTTCTAGTCTGCCGATGATACCGATTTTTTTTATTTTCTCTGGAGGGGCAATGGCTTTGAAATCTTCTGTGTTTACTCCATTGTAAATTAACTCGGTTTTAGAACGAGAGGTATGGCAATAATTTTGGACATACTTGCGAACTGCTTGAGAAATGCAGATTATTTTATTGGTGCGCTGGTTTAGCTTTCTTTTAATGAAGTGTTTTATCTTACCTTCGTCTACATTAATATTGTGTTCAGTAGAGACTATCTTCTCTACTCCAGCCCGTAAAGCAGCTAGCCTACCCCAGGTGTCACCACCAAATAAATGAGTATGAACTATATCTGGTTTTTGTTTTTTTAATTCTTTATAAATACAATGAAAAGTCCAAAAGCCTAATTTTGTTTTTTTGCGGCAAACATGAACAGGTATTTTTAATTTCTCAAACTCTTTGATTAATAATCCGCCGCGGACTACGGTAATAATAGAAATCTCGAATTTAGTGCGATCTATGTTTTTACATAAATCTAATAATAAGCGCTCGGCTCCGCCAACGCCTAGAGAGTCTATGATGTGAGTTATTTTAATTTTATTGGTCATAACTTAATTTAGAAATTGCTAAGCCTATGCCTAAAGGAAGCCAAAGACGAGAAACAAAATAAGAAGTTTGGAAAAACTCGAAAGCTAAGGCGCCTAGAGAAATAATTAGAAAAGTAACAAGCAAATAGCCCCAGTATTTATTAGATTGATTGGCTTGATAAGCTTTAATAATTTTATATAAAATATAGCCAACTAATAACAAGAAAGTGGTTAGGCCTAAAAATCCAGATTCAGGAAGAAGCTTCCAAATAAATCCATGAGCATCTAAGGGGCTGCCAAATTCTAAAATGTAAAAGTAGTCTTTAGAAACAAAATCTTGGAAGGTACCTACTCCATGGCCAATTACAGGATGATCTTGCCAAAGCTCGATAGCAATTTCCATAAGCATGGTTCTATTGACATTAGAACTAGAAACTTGAGCGGTGCCAGAAAAAACAAACATGTAAATAGCTAATGGCAAAAGACAAAGAGAGATGATGGCCGTAGGCTTGATTATTTTTTTAAATTTATATCTATACTGGATTAAAACTAAAATTAATAATTCTAAAACTAAAACTATCCAAGCAGAACGAGAAAATGTTAATAAACAAATGGCAATCATAAAAACATTGCCAAATAATATTAATTTTCGACTTAAATTTTGTTTGGATAAGTAGTATAAGAAAAAACCAATGGGAATAGTGACGATTAATATTTCCGCGATTTGATTATGATTAGTGCCTAAGAAGTTTAGACCAAAGATAGAAAAAGGAACTACTCTACGAGATAAAATATCTGGAGCAGGGACAACAAATAAAGAAAAGAAGCCTAAAAGACTAGTAAATATTCCTAAGCCGTATAATATTTTTAAAATATTTTCTAAAATGTGTTTATTTTTGATTAAATTATACGGCAATAAAACAAACATGAGATAGAAAAATGCTAAAGGCCGTAGAATATACTTGAAGCTAAACCAGAAATCAGGAGTGTTGATTAAAGACAATAGTGAGCTAGCTAAAAATAACAAGAAAAATATTATTCCTGGAAAATATTGCTTTTTAAAATCTTTATTTTTTATTAACTGAACAATCCAAATTATAAATACTATTAAAGCAATTATATCAACATAAGGAGCGTTAAAATCTCCCCAAATTATTTGGAGGTCAATAAAAGGATATAGTAAAACTATGAGGTATAATAACCTGGTCATGGAGTTAGTTTTTTCTTGGCTACCCAAGCAGCGACTTTAACTGGGCTTTTTTTGATAGCAGTTCTAGCGGTACAGATCATCCAAACTGGTTTGGCGTCTTTTTTAACCTTAGCTCTAGCTTCATCTGCTTTTTTAGAAGACCAAATATCTTCGAAATTGTCTGTTTTAAGATTTCCCATAATGTAATTGTCGACTACGGAAGGATAAATATTTCCAACTGGGTCTAAGAAGAAAAAGTCTGTGCCAGCGTGAGATGGTAAAGGCTGAATGCGGCGAGTAGCAAAATCGTATAAGCCATTAGTGAAATAAGCTCTAACCCAGCGCTTAGGATGGTGAGATTTTATTTCTTTTTTAATGACGTAATCAAATTCTCGTTTTAAAATTTTTGGATCTGGGTTTTCGTAGTTTTGTTTGCCACCAAAGTAAAAGTCTGAGGACTGGGCAAAAGCCATAGTAAATTGAGTGTCTAAGTTTCTAGATAAGTCATAAACTCGAGATAAGTGGTCGACATTAATAGTAGAGACTGTAAAGGCGATTCTAATGTTTTTTATGCCGTTTTCTTGAAGCATGGAAATAGTGCGAGTGGCATTAGAATACGCTCCTTCTACTCCCCGGATTTTATCGTGCATAAGGCCGATTCCATCGATGGAGATTCCTATGCCTACATTTGGGATAAAACGCTTAATTTCGAGCATTTTTTGCGTTGTAAGCTCTGGTAAGAGACCATTTGAGGAAAAGATAATTTGCGCGCCAGGACAGGCTTTTTTAACGTTTTTAGCTACTTCTACGATATCAGCTCGTAGAAAAGGCTCTCCACCAGAGATATTGATATCTTTTAAGGTGGGAGGAAGATTTAAGTAATCTTCTGGCTGAAACTTAGGGTCATCTTGCTTTTTCCAAATATCGCACATAATACATTTGGAATTGCATTGATATGTAACAGCTAAGACAGCGTCGATTGGATATTTTTTCATATATATACTATAACATTTTTTCCTTCATCTTTCAAATTGTAATTAACTCCTATTGACAAATTTTAAAATTATGCTATGATGTACTTACAAAGGCCTTCGGGCTCCGAGAAACCCGCTTCTACTAGCGGGTTTCGTTTTG
>CAZNEH010000022.1:0-16697 GCA_964572175.1 uncultured Gammaproteobacteria bacterium | reverse complement strand
AAGGAAATACCAACTAACTGAAAGGGCATTTTCTGCTTTTGGATGATTAAACGGATTCCTAAGGACAATAAGGCAAATGTTCCTAAAAAAGCGAAAAACAAGCTAAAATAGAAGCAAATTAGACCGGTTGAGCCAGCAGTGGTTGGATCAATGTAAAACAAAACCGTAATCCAAGCTAACCAGCAAAATAGCGTAGAAATCGCCATTAAAAAAAGATATCTTTTTAAGGACATTTTTGACCTTTTTACCCTAAATGGGCTTATTTTTGTTTATTTTTTCAACAACCTCAGTATAACACATTTTTTGGATAAAAGGAACACTGCCTTCCTCTCCCCCAGCCCCTCTCCGCTCCCGGAGAGGGTAGCTATTTTTTGTAAAAAAAGAAGGGCGCGTCCTAGCAGGACGGGCCCGTTGCGTATGTTGCTCTCGCTGACCTGTTCTAGGCCTGACCTCTCCGGGCTCCCCGGAAGATCATGCGAAGGTGGTAAGCGGCCTGGGCCTGGGCTTGAGGTGGAAGACCCAAGCTGACCACTGCGGCCCTTGCTCTCGCGGTTGCCTTCTTCCTGGACAGCCTCTTTCCGGTCTGCGGATCCACTCCCCCTGTCTGCGCCTGGGCAGCGATGACGGCGATCTTGTCCTTGGCTTCAGAGGTGAGAAGTTCTTCAGTCGGCATCGGTTCTCCTTGCTGGAATTGCCTTGCACACCGTGTGCTTAGCGTGGGTCTAATATTAGCAAAGCTGGTAAAATTTTGCAACTATTTGCCGCGGGTGCAGGGCCCCGCGGCTATACCTAATAAAAAAAGAACCTCCGGCGTCCTGGGTGGACAGCGCGGAGGAGTTGATCTAGGTGAGCTGGACAGGCCTAGAACCGGGCCTTGATCCAGCCGAAGTTGAACTGACGGACAGCCTCGCGGACGTTGTCGTCTTCTTGCTCGGCGCAGCGCTCGACTGCTTCCATCTGCTTGTGACGCAGTATCGCCTGAGCCATGGGATTGCCAGTGACCCTACTCCTGGCCAGGAGACCCCAGTTGTAGTAGAACTGGTTGATGTCGTAGGGCGGGATAAGGCCGGACCAGGACTCTCGACGACGTCCTTCACTGGTCGGGCGGCGTCTTGAACGATTCCTTAGATGAGGGTAGCTGAGGTCGATGCAGTCGGGATCAGCAGCAAAGCCCATGGCATTCTCCGTGGTTCGAGTTTGTGTATAGAGGTTAGCAAAGTTGAGGGGAAAATGCAACCTCATGCCTCTCCCCCAGCCCCTCTCCACCTTCGTGGAGAGGGTAGCTATTTTTTGTAAAAAAAACAGACCCGCCCGCCATCGCAAGATGAGCTTGCGAGGCGTTGCGGGCGGGCCACACCCCCCTCCGGTCCATGGTGGACGGGTGGGGATGGGTCTGGGGTCGCCTGCCTAGCGGGCAGGCAGGATTCGAACGCTACTTGGCGCTGACGCCGACGTCAGACCGAATCCGGCCGTGGCGGCGCGAGACGCGCTTGGGCTCGTGGACGACGGGAGGCTTGGCCTTGAGCTTGGCCCAGGCGGTATCGAAGTAATCGGTGGGCATGAACGAGCAGTGGCCGAGAAGCTCGGCGAAGGCCGCCTCCCTGCTCAGACCCCGCTTGAAGCAGGCCGTGATCAGCGGACGAAGGGTCCGACGTTGGGAGCGGGTGAGCTTTGGCTGGGACTGTCTGGCCAAGATGGTTCTCCTTCTTGGGTTTGACGTTCGAAGCGAATCGTGAACTGTCCACGGTACGCTCTAGAGAGTCAAACATTTTAAAAAAGTACGCAGGGCCTGGGAACACGAGGTTCGACCAGGACCCTGAGTTGCACCGGACTAGACCTAGACTTCGCAGCCATCAAGGTCCAGCTCGGTGGCGTCATCGTCTTCATCGATCTCCAGGACTAGCTCTTCTGGGCACATCTGCTGGAACTCCCTCCGAACATCTTCGTTGTCCTCAGGAAGAACCTTGTTCTCGGGAAGGTTGAAGACCCAGGCCTCGAGGTGAGCGAGACAGTTGAGGGTGTCTTCCTTGCTGCCGCCGATGGTCGGGACCAGGGGGTTACGCTTGATGACCGCATCGATCAGGCGCTGGACGCGGACCATGCCGCGAGGAGCACCCGGCCTGGTCAGGCCTCGGTAGTCGATGGTCGCAGGAGTGCGAACACGAGCTAGGAGCATGATCTGCTCTCGATGATGAGTGATCGCTTCCAAAGGGATTGTCTCTTGATTCACGGTGTTCTCCGGGGGTAGATAGGAATCCGATAAAATAAGCCGCAAACTCCGAGGAGCTGGCGGACTATTGACGAACTCTTAAAAAATCCTTCGACAGGCTCAGGATAAAAAAGGGGGGGGGCCGAGGCACGAGAAGTCTTGAAGCGATGGGATGATCCTGTCTGGCAGGATCGACGTTGTGGATCGCTTGTTTCTTCTGTGCCCCGGTACCGAGTAGTCGAGGGATGCAGCCTAGTAGACGGCGGCGCCCAGGGGCCGGTTCACGAAGGTACCGCGGGGACCGGTGCGCCGGGGCTGGGAGCCCTGAGACTGCGAGCGCAGGAAGGCCCGGGCCTTGGCGTTCCGGTTGGCGGCCATCTTGTCGATGTCGCAGGCCTTGCTGCGGTAGGCCTGGCGGTAGATCTGGAGGGCTTCGCCCATCCCGATCTTGAGGGCACGAGCCTTGGTGCGAGCGATGTCTTCGTTCATTTCGACGCCAGCGTTGGCATGGGCATGGCCGAGGGACTGCATCTTTTCACGAGGGGTCATCATGGTTGAGGTATACCTCTTCTTCAGCATTGTTTCAGTAGGAGCGCTCTGCCGTCGTTGTGGACAACGGGCAAGAGCTTGGGTTGTAGTACTCGGGTAGCAGAGCATCACCTTTCGGTAACGTGGCCCTCCCATGGGGTCCCGCACTTTCGAGTGTTGTACTGCTTACGAGTGTTATTTTTAGGTATGTTCTATAACCCGAAAAATAACGAAACTTCCTCGTTTGTTTTTATTTCTATTTACTAAAGACTATACTATACTTATTAAATTTTGTCAACCAGTGGCGTTTTTGCTTGTGCAAAACCGCACTGGCAAGGCCCCTGGGTGTAATTAAGGTAAAAAAAGAAGGGGCACCGCTTCTAGCAATCTTCCGGAGAGGTGTCACAGGAGGAAGATGTGGTTGCTGGAAGTGATGCCCCGGACGGTTCCGACGCGGGAGCTGTCTGAGCCGAGTGGGAGGACCTCTGCGATTCCACCGGGCGGTAGGTGCGGGACCTCGGCCAGTTCGACCGATTCGGGACTGTCCAAGAGATTGGGACGGAGGCACGGCTTCGACGGAGAAGCCACGTAGTTAGCGCTGAACACGGGAACCTAGTAGGCAGGATAGGCCGGGCAGGGCCTGAGTTAAGTTCCGGGTTCCGGTCCGCGCAGGTTCTAGGCGCTCGGTTTTCACCGTGCCCCCTATGATGCAACGAGTACACTCCAGCTTACGACCCCAATAGGCGGTAGGGGTCTTGGGTCAAAAATGGACAAGTCTCACCAGTAGAAAGATTTTAGCACAACTAAAAAATCCTGTCAATATGACAGGAATCCGCCGTCGCTCTATCGAGCTATGGCGAGACGAAGAAAATATGGGGGTAGGCGTCAGCAACGAATTGCCGACGCCATCCCCTGGAACAAGGCACTCCCCGGAAACCGGCCCTGGAATGGACACCTTATATGTGCCTGTTTGTCCCAATAAGTTTGGAGCTGTTGAAAATCGTTTAGCAGACCTTTCACTTCGAGGAGACGCTAGCAACCACCGAACAAAGATCAAAGCTCCAATAAAAAAATCCTAGCATATGAAGCTAGGAATGTCAACTTAACCTCTCCCCCTAGCCCCCTCTCCACGTCTGGAGAGGGGGACTTTTCTTTAAATAAAAAGAGCTGCCGGGCCACATGGGCGCGACAGCTGGGTTCGACTCTTCGGTCGATGAGGACGGAAGCGACTAGGCCGCCTCTTCCTTGGCCGGAACCTTCTCGATCTCGAGGACCATGACCTCGGCGAAGTCGGTGTTGGCGAAGACTCGGCGGAAGTGAGCCCAGACCTGGTCGGTGGGAAGGTCGGTGCGCAGATCCTCGGGACGCTCGACCTGGATCATCTGCTCCACGTCGGCGTAGGTCTGGATGTGGATGATGCGGCGCTGCATCTCCCGGGTACGCTTGTGGCCGTCCGGGTTGGTGGTGTCCTCGAAGATGATCTCGATGACCTGGCCATGCTGGAGACCATCCAGATCCTGGGTCTTGGGAAGGACGAGGTGCTTGCATCCACCCTCCCTCATGTGACCGCCGTTGACCAGGGTCATGTAGTGGTCGAGGGAATCGAGATTGATGGTGGTGACGGGATCCATGGGGAACTCCGGGTTGGGGGTTTCTCACTAATTTAAGACTAGCATCTTGAAGATGCATGTCAAGTTAAATATCCACTATTTTTTGTGTTCGCAAATACTAGCAAAGTCGCAGTATTGGCAATGAAAACCAGGAGTAGCAGTGAAGTCGCTCTTTAGGATAGCATTGATTTTATCTAAAACCCACTCCTCTGTCTTAACATAATCTTCGTCTTTGATGTCAAAGCTCAAAGATTTATTTTCTTCGATATAATAATAAGTAAGCTTAGTTGCTTTTTCTTTAAATACTTCTCGAACAGCTAAAGCATATAACAACAACTGCTCTTTGTCTTTTTTTCTTTTAGGCCCGCCTCGACTCGCTGTCGCTTGTCGACGCGAGGCGGGAAATTTACCAGTTTTGTAATCAATAATTTCTAAACCTTCTTCGTTGTGGTCAATTCTATCAATAGCGCCTTTAAGAGTGTAATCTTTTATTTTTAAATTAAAAGCTTTTTCTAAGTACTCTACTTTGGGCCAATTACTTTCATGAAGTTTATAGAATTCTTTTAAGGCTTCTCTTCCCTTTTTCTTATATTCTTCTTCATTCTTTTTAGAGTAATACCATTCACTAATCCATGACTCTTCGTATAAATCAAGTAGCACTTTTAAGTCTGGAGACGAAGCATGCTTCGTCTTTACAGAAGATTCAAAAAGTGATTCTTGTTTGTTCTGATTTTGTTGTTGCAGGAGGGTAAAGAATTTATATAGAGCTTCATGCATGCTTTTTCCAAAAGAAAAACTTGCTTTACCAGGAACTGGGATTTTTAAAATATGAGCAAAACGATATTGCCAAGGACAAGTTTCAAAAGCTTTTAACTGAGTAAAAGAAAATCTTTTAGGCACGGACTGCAGATCTGCAGTCCTTACATCCTTTTTAACTGGTTTAGTCTTGTTAAAATCTACTTCGCCAGTTGGAGCAGGAGCCGGGTCTTTAACTATATCAGCTTCGACTAAGAAACGAGAGAATTTCTTTTTACGGGCTCCGCCATAGTCTTCGGCCGTGGTAAAGTAAAGACCTTGTTTAGCGCGGGTACAAGCCACATAAAATAAGCGACGTTCTTCTTGTAGATGAGCATCACCTTCGGGTAATGTTTCTTTGATTAAATTTTCAGGAATTTGAATAGGATCAGAGCGTTTAATAGAGGGGAATCGTTTATCTACCAGGTTAACAATAAAAACATGTTTAAACTCTAGGCCTTTGGCGCTATGGACGGTCATGATCTTTACAGTGTCTGGACCTTCTTCGAAGTCTGGTTTTAAGCTCCCCTGGTCCCCGGCCTCTGAAATAAGATTGATTTCTTCAATAAAGTTTTTAACACTTGGGTCGTCTGTGGCTTGGGCAAACTTTTCAATAAACTTATAAAATTGATTTAAGTATAAAACATTTTCTCTAGATTTTTGATCGTCTACTCTGGTAATATCTTTTAAGTATCCAGAGTCTTCTAAAAATTGTAATAAAATTTCGCCAACGCTTTTATTTTTAACTAACTGAGTATGCTTAGAAATTAAAGTTAATATTTTTTCTGTTTTTGGATCTGGCTTTAGGCGCATGGCCTCGAACAAAGAAATATTTTTCTTTTTAGAAGTATTTAATAAATCCATGATTTCTTCATGAGTCAAATTAAATATATCTAAATTTAAAACTCTATACACGGCTCTAGACTCATGATAATTATCTAGTAAGCGTAAATAAGCCAGTAAATCTAAAATGATCGGCTTTCCAAATAAACCCTTAGAAGCCATAAACTGGTACGGTACTTTAGCTCTTTCTAAATAAGGAGTAAATAAATCAGCCTGGTTATTAGCGCGAACTAAAATAGCAAAATCTTTCCATGAATCTTTTTCTGTTTTTAATTCGATGATTTTTTTAACTAAGCCAGCAGCTTCAGATTCTTTGGTGTTGAAATGAAGATGTTCTATACTACACTCGCCAGGAGGCTCGTGGTATTTGCTAGCAAGATTTTTATTGATCTTTAATTTTTCTTCTAAACGATCAGGGTTATTTTTTTGAATAAAATTATAAGCCAAGTCTAAGATTGGTTGGCAAGAACGATAATTTTCAGTTAATACTATTTCTTTAGTTTTTGGATAATCATCTTTAAATTGCATGATATTGGAAACAGAGGCGCCGCGGAATTTGTAAACACTTTGATCGTCGTCTCCGACTACAGTTAAATTTTTGTTAGCAGCTAAAAGTTTGATCAAGTCGTACTGGGCATAGTTGGTGTCTTGGAACTCGTCGACTAAAATATACTTGAATTGCTCTTGGTATTTTTTTAAAATGGCTGGGCGCTCTTTAAATAGTTTAATAGTATAAGTAATTAGGTCACCAAAATCTAAGGCGCTGTTGTCTAGTAATAATTTTTGATAAGTGTGATAAGCATTAGCTAGTTCGCTGATTCTATCTTTCTCACTAACTCCTGATTCGGCGATGTCTTTATCTAGTTTTAAATTTTCAGCATATTCTAAATATTGTTCAGGAGTAATGTCTTCATCTTTAAGCCTAGAAAAATGAGTGATTAAGGCTTGTAAAAATTTAGTGGGATTTCCTTTAGGTTTGTAATAATCTAGTTCTAACTCGTCTAGGTGTTGGCGCATTAAAAGCCATTGTTCAGTTTCTGATAAAAGTTTAAAGTTGTTGGGTAAGCCGATGTCTAAAGCGTGCTGTTTTAATATTTTTTCGCCAAAAGAATGAAAGGTGGAAATCCACATGTCGAAATAACCAAAGGGTAAAAGTGCTTCGACGCGCTCTTCCATTTCTCCAGCGGCCTTGTCGGTAAAAGTTAAGGCTAAAATTTCGTCTGCCGGGATCTGCTTTTCGGAAATTAAATAAGCTATTTTACGGGTAACTACGGTAGTTTTCCCGGTTCCAGCTCCAGCCACGATTAATAAGGGCCCTTGATCATGCTCAGCGGCCTTTTTTTGCTCTGGGTTAAGGTCTTTTAGTAAGTCCATGAAAGTATTATAGCATAAAAAAGACCCCGACTGAAGTCGGGGCCTTTGTATATGAGAGTCTAGATTTTTTCGAATTTTCCGTTAAGATGAGCGTAAACTTTGATAACTTGTAGATCAGGATATTTGCTTTTCAAGTACTCCTCTGCTTTGGTCATTTCAGTGATATGGAATTCTCTTTCTTCTTTATCAGAGCCAATTTTTTCTTTACCTCCATAAGCACCACAGTCTTCGTGGTGAATAATGAAAAGTTGTTTGATTTGGTGCAAGCTAACAGAGATGTCGATTTGTTTTTGAACAAACTCGTTATCAATCTCTTTAGAAGCACCAGCAATGCTTAGTAAGTCGTAGTCTTCACCAAGACCTAATTCTTGCATGTATTCAGCAGTTTGTTTAACTAAGCGGAAATCAATACAAGTAATTGCTAACGCGGAACATGTATGAGCCATATATTTAAGCGGTTACTGGTTTTTCTTCTGGTTCTCTTTTTAGAAGAGCGTTTAAGATTGGAGGAGTTAATAGAGTGGTTAGAATAACCATGATAACAACTACAGAGAAAAGTTCGTCACTCATAACGCCTAAGGCTAAACCAATGTTAGCAAAAATTAAACCAACTTCACCCCGAGGCACCATTCCAAATCCAACAATCCATTTGCTAACTGGCTTTTTAACTACTAAACCACAAGCAAGCTTACCAAAAATAGCCACAACAGTAACGGCTAAAGCAACTCCTAAAATTTTAGGATCAAATATGGTTTCTAGTTTTACTTGCATTCCAGTATAAACAAAGAAGATGGGTACAAAGACATAGGCTAGCCCTTCGATTAAATCTTCAATATGTCTATGTTGATGATCGTGTAAAACTTTTTCAACTTCTTTTTCAACTTCTTGGCCCTTAACTTTAGCAATAACTTTGCGGATATCATAAACAATAGAAGCAGATTTAAATCCTTTGAAGTGAACTGGGTCTAGTAATAATCCAGCAGCAAATGCACCAACGATTGGAGCAAGGCCTACTAGAGAAGCTAGCCAAGCAAAAACTAGAGCAAAAGCTAGGGCTACACCCATTTTCATTCCCGCACCAGTATGCATCTTGGAAAAGAATTTCCCAATATAAGGAGCTAGGATTCGTCCTAAAGCCACAGCCACAACTAAGAAACCAATGGCTTTAACAGAAATTAGGCCAATATCAGCTGGAGAAACAGAACCAGTAGTAGCGATAGCAGAAACAACAGCTAAAATTAATAAGCCTAAAATATCGTCGATTACGGCAGCTCCTAAAACAGTTTGAGCAGCAGTAGTTTTTAATTTATTTAAATCTTTAAATACTCTGGCAGTGATTCCAACTGAAGTAGCAGTTAAAGAAGCACCTAAGAATAAATAAGCAGTTGTAGAAAGACCAGGCAATAACCAAGGACCAACTACATAAGTACCTAGAACAAATGGTAAAACAACACCAATGATAGCAACTAAGCCGGCAGAAACGCCAACTTTTTTCATTTCGCTCAAATTAGATTCTAGACCAATTTGGAATAATAAGATAACCACACCTAGCTCAGCCATAAAAGCAATGATTTCATTGCCAGTGATCCAGCCAAACCAGTGGATTCCTACTAAGGTAAGGTTTCCTAAGATAACACCGATTACTAATTCGCCCAACACAGCTGGTTGACCAAATTTTTCTACTAACCCACCCACTTTAGATAAGATTACTAAAAGGGCTAAAATAGCGAACAATAAAGCGAACACTCCGTGCCCACCTTCTGATTCTCCTCCGTGTTCCTCGGCTGCTTCAGAAGCCCAGGCAATAGCCGGAGTCATAGTTGCAAAAGCAACTACTGCAAGTGATAATAATTTTTTCACAAATTATATGTTAGTTAATTTTTTGTCCCGATTGCATCGAGGATCCTCGATCCCTTGGGGATCGGGATTGACTAGTTCTAATTCCTTTATTCCGCCACTTCTTAGCGATTCTAATTCTAGCTAGCTCTCTTTGTAGATTTAAGGCTGCATCTTCATAATCAGCAGTATTGAATTTTTCTTTTAATACTTCTTCGGCTTTTTTAGCAGCTTCTTCAGCTTTGGCTTCGTCGATTTCTTCAACTCGTTCACCGGCATCAGCTAAGACGATTAATTCTCCTTTAGAATTAATTTCTACAAATCCGCCATAAACAGCTAAAGGAGTTTCTTTATTATCTTGTTTGATTACCAATTCACCTGGCTCTAAAACAGAAACCAAAGGAATGTGATGAGGAAGAACAGTAATTTCTCCCATTTGAGTATTAAGAGTTACTTGCTGGACTTCGCCCTCAAATAATTTTCCTTCTGGAGTGGTGACTTGTAATCTTAAAGTCTTCATAATTATTTTACTTCATCAATAGTACCTTTCATGTAAAAAGCTTGTTCTGATTTGTCGTCGTGTTTACCTTCTAAAATTTCTTTGAAACCACGAATAGTTTCTTTTAGAGGAACATACTGACCTTTAGAACCAGTAAAGATTTCAGCTACAAAGAAAGGTTGAGATAAGAACTTTTGAATCTTACGAGCCCGAGTAACGATTTGCTTATCTTCGTCTGATAATTCTTCCATACCTAGAATAGCAATAATATCTTGTAAATCTTTATAACGTTGTAATACTTTTTGCACGCCACGAGCTACTTGATAATGTTCTTCGCCAATAATATTTGGATCTAAAATAGTAGAATTAGAATCTAGAGGATCTACAGCTGGGTAAATACCAAGTTCTGCTAGAGAACGAGCTAATACCACAGTAGAGTCTAAATGAGCAAAAGTGTTAGCTGGAGCTGGATCAGTAAGATCATCAGCTGGTACGTACACGGCTTGCACAGAAGTAATAGACCCAGACTTAGTAGAAGTAATTCTTTCTTGAAGTTGTCCCATTTCAGTAGATAGGGTTGGTTGGTAACCTACCGCAGAAGGAATACGCCCTAATAAAGCAGATACCTCTGAACCAGCTTGAGTGAAACGGAAAATGTTATCTACGAAAAGTAATACATCTTTTGATTGTTGATCACGGAAATACTCAGCCATAGTTAAAGCTGAAAGAGCAACTCTTAGACGAGCTCCAGGAGGTTCATTCATTTGTCCAAAAATCATAGCAGTTTTATCAAGTACACCAGATTCTTTCATTTCATGGTAAAGGTCGTTTCCTTCACGAGTTCGCTCACCTACGCCAGCAAACATAGAGAAACCACCATGCTCGGCCGCAATATTACGAATAAGTTCTTGAATAACCACGGTTTTACCTACACCCGCTCCACCAAATAAACCAACTTTACCACCCTTTACAAAAGGGCAGATTAGATCGATAACTTTAATTCCAGTTTCAAATACTTCAGTTTCAGTACTTTGATCTTCAAATTTAGGGGCACTTCTGTGAATAGGAAGGGTTTCGTCTTTATTTACCTCTTCTTTTCCATCAATAGCGTCACCCAAAAGATTAAACATTCGTCCTAATGTTTTTTCACCAACAGGAACGTTAATCGGAGCGCCAGTGTCTGTAACTTCGGCTCCACGTTTTAAACCATCAGTGGCTCCCATAGATACAGTTCGAACTACATTTCCTCCTAAATGCTGTTCTACTTCTAGAACAAGTTTTTCTCCTTGATTATCAACTTCTAAAGCATGGTAAACTTCTGGAAGTTGGTCGGAAAATTCTACATCGACAACTGGGCCGATTACAGTTTTGATTTTACCTTGATTCATATTATTGTTTTATAATTATTTAAAATATTTATTAATCTTCTAAGGCTGCGGAACCAGCGGAAATTTCCGCGATTTCTTGAGTAATAGATGCTTGACGAGCCTGGTTAAAGGTTAGGGTTAGCTCGTCGATCATATCAGTGGCGGCATCAGTAGCATTTCTCATAGCCAGCATTCGAGCAGAATGTTCAGAGGCGGTAGATTCTAGCATGGCCTGGTAAATTTGAGTTTCTAGTAAACGAGGCAAGATAGCGTCTAATAATTTTCTAGAACTTGGCTCAAAAATATATTCAGTTGTATCACTGCCCTCGTCGGGAGACTCAGGCTCTTTATCCTTTTCAGCTCCAACTAAATCTTCCATGCTTTCTAAGGGTAGTAATTGACGAACAATAGGCTCTTGGCTAATAGCAGATTTGAAATCAGTGAAAACAATGTTTACTTGATCGTATTTACCAGATTTAAATTCTTCTAAAGCAGTTTGAGCAATTGGTCGAAGTTGAACTATATTAGGATTTTCAGAAAAACCTTCGTAAGCTCCGATTATTTCATGATTTAGCTTCTGTAAAACTTTTTGGCCTTTTTTACCGATAGCAATAACGTCTATTTTCTTGTCTTTGTTATTTTCTAAAAAGCCATTCATTTGACGAATTACTTGAGCGTTGAAACCACCACAAAGACCCTTGTCTGAGGTAATGAATATAAGAAGTAAGTTCTCTATTTTGTCTGATTTTTTTAGGAGGGGATGACTTTTTTCATTAGTAACTTTGGCTAGGTTGTTGATTAATTTCCAACCTAAACTAGAGTAATCTCGAGAAGTTAAGGCTTGGTCAGTAGACTTTCTCATTTTAGAAGCAGAAACAGCTTCCATAGCCTTGGTAACTTGCCGAGTGTTACTTACGGACTTAATTCTTTTTTTAATGTCGTGTAATCCGCCAGCCATATTTATTCTTTGGTTTGTTTAAAATCTTCAATTAATTTTTCTACAGCTTTAACAGTTTCATCTTCCCAATCACCGCCATCTAATTTAGCCATTAAGTCTTTACTTGTTTCGTTGGCATATTTTACTAATTCAGCTTCGAACTTAGCAATGTTCTCTACTTCTACGTCGTCCATGAATCCTTGAGACACAGCGTGAATAGAGATAACTTGCTCAGCTACAGAAGCAGGTGAGTATTGAAGCTGTTTAGTAATTTCTACAGTTCTTTTACCACGTTCTAATTGTTTTTGAGTTTCTTCATCAAGATCTGAACCAAATTGAGCAAAGGCAGCTAACTCACGATATTGAGCAAGGTCTAAACGCATTTGACCGGCTACTTTTTTCATTGGCTTTAATTGAGCAGCAGAGCCAACCCGAGATACAGAAAGACCTACGTTTAAAGCTGGTCTAATACCTTGGTTGAATAAGTCTGATTCTAAGAAAATTTGACCATCAGTAATAGAAATAACGTTGGTTGGAATGTAAGCTGAGATATCTCCGGCTTGAGTTTCAATAATAGGCAAAGCAGTTAGAGATCCTCCCCCATTTTCTTCGTTAAGCTTACAAGAACGTTCTAATAAACGAGAGTGAGCGTAGAAAACGTCACCTGGGTAAGCTTCACGTCCTGGAGGTCTTTTTAAAATAAGAGAAATTTGACGATAAGCTACAGCATGTTTAGAAAGATCATCATAAACTACTAATACGTCTTTACCTTGTTCTAAGAAATACTCTCCCATAGCGCAACCAGCGTAAGGAGCAATATAATGTAAAGCGGCAGATTCAGAAGCACCAGCAGAAACAACGATAGTGTGATCCATGGCTCCTTCTTCTTCTAATTTAGCAACTAGGCGAGCAACTTTAGATTCTTTTTGAGCCACAGCTACATAAATACAAATCAAATCTTTACCTTTTTGGTTAATGATAGTGTCAATTGCAATAGCAGTTTTACCAGTTTGACGATCACCAATAATAAGCTCACGTTGTCCACGACCAACTGGGATCATGGCGTCGATAGCTTTAATACCGGTTTGTACTGGCTCATGTACAGATTTACGAGTAATAACACCAGGAGCAATTTTTTCTACAGGTTGTAATTTATCAGCTTTGATTTCACCTTTACCGTCTAATGGAAGTCCTAGAGGACTAACAACTCGGCCAATAAGAGATTCTGAAGCAGGGACAGATAAAATCTTTTCAGTTCTTTTTACAGTATCTCCTTCTTTAATTTTTTCAAATTCACCTAAAATCATGGCTCCGACTTGGTCTTCTTCAAGGTTTAGGGCTACTCCGTAAACTTTGTTTTCTCCTTCACCAAATTCAAGCATTTCTTGACTCATAACGTCTTTTAATCCTTGAACAGAAGCCACACCGTCTTTTACTTCTAATACGGTTCCAACTTCTGATACTTGAGCCTGAGACTCAAAGCCTTCTATTTGTTTTTTTAGTAAATCAATAATTTGATCAGACATATTATGTTGTTAATTTATTTTTTAAAATATTTAACTGATTTTTAGTGGATCCATCAATAAGTGTATCGCCTATCTTTAGGATTAAACCAGCTAAGATGGATGGGTCGATATCGACTTCTACTTCAACTTCTTTATTTAATTTCTGGCTAATTTCTTTTTTAAGCTCGGCAACATCAACTTCTTTAGCCACGGTTGCTTGAACTTCTAAAACATTATTTTGTTCACGGTAATAAGCAATGAATTGTTCGACAATGTTTTTTAAGTTTTTTAATTGCTTGTTTCTTTGTAAAATATTCAAGAAATTAGAAATACGTTCTGAAGCTTGATCCTCAGGACATTCTTTTAAAGATTCGTATAACGCGATAGCGTATTGGCGACTACTTGTTTTCATCTTGAACTTCTTTAATAGTTTTAGCAATTAATATTTTATTATCATCATCTGATAAATCTTTGTCTACCACTTTTTTAACAGCGGCCACAACTAGATCAGCTAATTCTGTTTGAGCTTCTTTTAACATAGTTTCTTTAGCTCCTTGAATTTCAACTTTAGCTCGATCTTTTACTTTACCTACTTCTGTTTCAGCAGCAACAACTAATTCTTGTTTGTTTTTTTCAGCAGTTTTATTAGCTGCTTCAATAATAGCTAAAGCTTCTTGCTTTGCTTTTTTAAGTTCTTCAGCTTTTTTTTCTTCAGTTGCTTTTAGCTCTTCTCCAATTTTGTCAGCGTCTTTTAAGCTTTTTTCGATCTTGTTAGTTCTATCGTCCATGATCTTCTTTAAGGGTTTCATGGCAAAAAACCAAAGTACTGCGAAAACAATTAAGAAGTTTACTACTTGAGCGATTAAGCCTGGTAGATCGACTGAAAAATTTTGTAGTATCTCGTCCATATAAACTTTATTATTAATAATTTCGCGCCATACCCCGACTAAAGTCGGGGCCTAGCTGCTAAACTATTATTTAATAGAGAAAGCGATAACTAAAGCGTAAATCGCAACAGCTTCAGCAAAAGCAGAAGCTAAAAGCATAGGAACTAAGATCTTACCAGCAGATTCTGGATTTCGACCAATAGATTCCATGGCTTTAGCACCAATTTTACCAATAGCTAGAGCTGGTCCAATAGAACCAATTCCGATAGCTAAGGCCTTGGCAAGCATTGTTAAGTCCATAGTGTTTTTAGCTAAGTCTTCGATCTTATTAAATTATTTTTAACGTCGAGACTAGCCTTATCTTAATTATTAATTAGTGATCGTCTGACATGGCAATAGTTCCAAAAACAAGAATAAGCATTCCAAAAATCAAAGCCTGGATAATTCCGACGATGACTTCTAAAAACATGAATGGAATAGGAACTATGTAAGCAAAAATTGCGGCCATTGAAACTAATAAAACTTCACCGGCGAAAATGTTTCCAAACAACCTAAAGGCCAAGGAAGCAACCTTAGCAATTTCACCGATAATTTCAATAACTCCAACAAAAACTTTAATTGGGTTAACAATAAGAATGGTTGGGTCTTTAAACATTTTTTTAGGAATTTCTAGAATTAATTTAATGCCAACAAATTTATTTAAATGTTTCCAAGCACCAATAGAGACAATAGCTGCTCCGTGAGTAAAGATAACTCCTAGCAAGGCTAAGCCTAGAGTGGTATTTAAATCTGCGGTTCCACCTCTTAAAAAAGGAACAAAAGTAGTACCGTGCTCTAAAAATCCAATAGTTCCAATACCTGGTAATAATCCTAGCCAGTTATTAAACAAGATAAAAATAAAAAAAGAAAAGGCAATTGGAAATAAGACATTAGTCTTTTTGCGGTCATTAGTTATAGAGTCAGCTAGATTTAAAGCACCTTCTAAAATAATTTCTACTATATTTTGTAAACCGCGAGGGACTTTTTTAAGGTTTTTTCTAATAACTAAAGAGATAATAACTAAAAAAAGCACCACAATCCAGGCGCTAAATAAAGAATTAGTGACAGTTAAAGGACCAACTTCAATGATTGGCTCAGCAGCTAAAGTAATTTCATGCTCGTGATGACCTTCTTCAGCATGCTCTTCTTCTAAAATATGTTCTTCAGTTGTATTTTCTTGGTGAGTGACGTCTAATTCCTCCTGGTGAGTCACATTATTCTGGATTTCGCTCATTGGTGATGTCTTGTTCTAGTTTTTTTAATTGATTGCTATACTTAACTACTTCTATAATTAGGCCGACGTTGGAAATAATGAAGGCTACAGCGATACAAATGAGTAAATATCTACTATCTGTGTCGTATCTTTGGTCTAGCCAGTCACCTAAAAACAACGCGATTATGATAGGCCCGGCTATCCAACCGCCAACTTTAGCGAAAACTGTTAATGCTTGGTGGTACCAATTCACTTTGTTTTGACCTAATTATGGCGAAATTATATCTTATTTTTTATGAGTCGTCAAGTATTTTGGAAAAATCAGTCCTGTGGATAAATACCTTATTTTTTAACGTAAATTTCAAGTTCTAGAGCAAGCTTTTTATTTTGATAAGTTATTTCAAATCCGTACTCTTCTAAATTAAACCCATCAACTCCGCCTCCTACTATTATTTGATCTCCAGGCTGGCAAATACGGCTCAATTCTGTTTGCAAGGCCTTTAAATAGTCTTTTTCTTGAGAACCTAGTACGGGGGAGGCTTCAAGTCCTGATAAAATAAAGGTTTTTTTGTTATCTGGATCAACTTCTATTCTAGAAACTAAATCTAATATATCTCCTTGCAAGCCATAAGCGGGCATTTCTCCTGGCTTAAATGGATTCAGGGGTCTTTGATCAACACCAATATATCTTTGTGCTCCTCCCATAGCAGCCATTGTCTCAAAAGCGCTTTGTTGACCACAGCCTAAATCAAAAACATCTGAACCCCTTACTATGTCTTCGACTCTTCTAAAATGAGCCTGAAGAGTAGGCATAGAAAAATCACTAGACAATTCACAAAAAGGCGACTTTTTAATTAAGTCAGCATATTCTTCTGGAAGGGGTCGGGTAAATACCTTAGCCTTTAATTTAGCGACTTCTGGGTGAAGCCTTCTTTGTTCTGGGCTTGTGATCATAATATGCTATTTTTTTTCCACAATCTCCTGCTGTTGTCTGTTTTTAACAATATGGTTGGGTTCGAGGACTCCGCGGAAGGAAGTTAGGGGATACAAAAGAC
>CAZNEH010000021.1:0-18772 GCA_964572175.1 uncultured Gammaproteobacteria bacterium | reverse complement strand
TTATTAGTTACTATATTTAAAATAAAAAATATAAAATAAAATACTAAATTTACTTTAAATAAAATTAATATTAATTCCTGAACTTTTGCCATATACTTGGTCTAGTAAATTTAAGTTTAATTTCTTTAATTACTACGTCGTCGTTAATATCTTCTAAGCCTGGTAAAGAAATTAGAAAATCTAAAGTCTTACGATCTCCAGGAACTTGGTCTAGGGAAAATGTTTGAGTAGACAGCTGGTAACGAGACTCTTCTTCTGGGGCATTGTAATTAGAGGTGATAATGTAATCGTAATAATCAACTTCGGTATCGTATTTTAAAGTGTCGATTAAATAATCTGGGTCAAAGTAATTGGCTGAATCAAAAGAATAATAACCAGCTCCGCGGATGAGAACATCGTTTTGGGGGATAGATAAATACTTAAGATCGTCTAAAACCTCGTCTTCGTCTTTATACTCGGCCCACTTACCTGCCTCGGCTAAGACAACTTCTTCGTTTTTAACTGTGATTGTTTGTAAATTTTCGGAATGATCGGTTTTAAATAAAAATTCATCACTATCAGTATACAATTGAGTAAGCCCTTCTTGCTGAGCTAAAAATAAATTATTTTTAATAACTAATTTATGTTGCTTTGTTTTAATTTGATTAACAACTATATCATCAGTAATGGGTAAAGAAATTTTATAAAGACCTTCTGGTAAATCGGTTAATAAAATATTTTTTTCTTGCTCTACAGAAACTTCTCCGCTAGCGATTTCTATACCGTCGTCAGCCACAAAATCGCTGTGTATTTTACTAGCTCCAGAATAGACCTCGACTTTAAAGTCGTCACGGTTAAACCAAGCGTTAATATCTTGGTAAGTAAAAGTAAAGTCTAGGTCCTCGTCTTTAATATAGGTATAAAATTCATGAGACCCTCTTAAATCTTGCTCGATAATAGCTTCCTGGTCTGTGGGTGAGTAATTGGTTAATTTATAAGTATAAGGCAGTTGGTAATTATAAGTTAAAATTCTTTGATCTATGGGCAAGTTATTTAAAAACTCGTCAACGCTATTAAAGGTTTTATTTTTTTGTAATAAAATAATTTCGTCTTGAGTTAGTTTCTCCCAAGTAGAGTCGTCGATAAGTTTATTTTCTATTGGTTTAAGTTCAAAGCTCCAGTCAGCTGACTTGTTTAGGCCAAGCTCGATAAGTTTTTGAGCTGGATTAGAATATTTTAAAGTAACTTCTACATTATCAAAAGACCGCGGTACTTCGGCCGAAAAGTAAACTGGGTCGCCGCTTAAAGATTGATAAGTTTCTTTAGTGGTTAAATTTTGCAATCGCTCTGAGGCCCGCCCGCGAGGAGTAATTTCTGAAATTAATGTTGGCTTTTGCAAAAAGTCATAGCTTAATTCTAAAACTCCACGTAAAGCTAGGTACTTATCTAAGATAAATAAGCCTATTACGAGGAATAAGGCAATTAAAATTATTTGCCAGATTTTTGATAACTTCATGAATATATTATAAGACATTTAATAAAAAAATTCAAGGATACCCGCCTTCGCTGAAGCTGCGTCGGGCAAAGAAAAAAGACCGAGGCGGAGGGTGCTACCGGTCAGGGTAACACTCTCGTTCTCGGTCGTGATGGACTAGGGGGTCAAGCTAGTCCTGGGTTGGCTTCTGATGCAGGGGAACGCCAGCGAACTTCCTGCTGCGTGCCATCTCGAAGAAGCCAGTCATCCTCCAGACGCGCTTGTCGACGGGGCACTCCTCGTTGTTTGGGACCTGGCCGTTCTTGACGAGATCGAAGAAGTTGGGCAGACCGTTGATCAGCTCCAGAACCTGATGAGGGTTCCGCTCCTCGGCCTCGGAGAAGGCACCTGAGAACCAGCGCGACAAGTAGGCCAGGGAGTCATTCCCCTCAGCCAGGTTGGCCAGTGCCTTCTCGAGCCAGACACCGTTGAGAGCGCCACGACGCAAGAGAGCGAACAGCTTCTTGTACTCCTGGTCTCCGAGGGCGAGACCATAGTACTCCAGGCTACGGAGCCAGGAGAAGAAGTTCTGGCTCGCCCACTGGCGCAGGTTGGCCTTGTTGTCGTCGGCCTTACCCAATCCAGTGAACTCAGCCACGAGACCCCAGGCCAGGAGGTTGGAGATCAGGTGAGCTCGAAGCATGGTTTCTCGCCTCTCGAACCAGTTGGCCAGCTGCCTCAACCGCTCCACCTGAGGAGCGAGCAGATCGTTCTCACGCTGGATGTCGTCGGCCTCGTTGCGCAGCTTCTGGGCAGCCGCGAACTCGGCTTCTGCCTCCAGGTACATCTCGAGGTTGCGCTGCGGATCGCCAGACTGCATGGCCTCAGCCCACTCGCGGGCGAGCTTGAGAACCAGCTGAGACTCAGGATGACCGCCAACAAACCCGGAACTGGGGCGGAAGATCTGGCACAGCTCCTGGTAGGCACCGACCCAGATCCTGATCTGGTAGGCCTTGCCGACGTCTCTCTCGAGCTGTTCGTGGGCGTGGGCAGTGGTGAGGAGCTTGGTGCCTTGAGAGAGGATGTCATTGAAGACATAGGTGATCGGGCTGTCATCACCAGGGTGGCGCAAGGGCAGACCCATGGCTCCGGCGAACTGCTGCAGATGATCCTGAGCGAACTTCTGCTCCCGCTCGAGACGTTCCCGAAGCCGAGTGATCTTGAGGCGGTAGCTGCGCACAGACAGCGCCAAGATGCCCGCGAGGGCGAGGATGACCAGAATGGCCAGGAAGAGGGCGATCTTCATCAGAAACTCCTTCAGCGCACTCTCGACGAGTCAACGCTTGGGAAACCAAAACTACATAGCGACGTTGTGGACTCAGGATGAATCACTCTACCCGACCTAAGCTGGCCAGCTATAGAGCACGTCCTATCGTAGTCTTGGGGATGAAGTGAAGCCTTGTGACTTCAGCTAACACTAGCACATTTTAATGTTTTTGTCAAGGCTAACGTTGACATTTTAGCTGATTTTGGGTATATTAAGATCATGAAATATTCAATTATCATCCCCTGTTATAACGAAGAAAAAAATGTAGGGGAATTACACACTAGATTAACCAAGACCATGCAATCTCTGGGCTCAGACTATGAGATTATTTTTGTTGATGATGGGTCTACTGATGATAGTTATAAGGTTTTAAGTGAATTAAGTAACTTAAAAGTAATTAAGTTTAGAAAAAACTTTGGCCAGACCGCAGCCATGGACGCTGGGATTAAAGCGGCTGAAGGTGAAATTTTAATTACTATTGACGGAGACTTACAAAACCCGCCAGAAGAAATTCCTAAATTATTAGAAAAAATTAATGAAGGCTATGATGTGGTGTCTGGCTGGCGTTATAAACGTAAAGATAGTTTTTCTAAAAAGTTTACTTCTAGAGTAGCTAACATGCTAAGAAAGTTTTTTATAGACGACGGTATTCATGATTCTGGCTGTACTCTAAAAGCTTACAAAGCTGAATGTTTTAAAAACTTAGATTTATTTGGCGAGGCTCATCGCTTTATTCCAGGAATCTTACGTTGGCAAGGATTTAAAATTACAGAAGTAAAAGTAGAACATGCTCCTAGAAAACACGGGCAAACTAAATATGGTTATGAAAGAGTATTACGCGGATTAGTAGATATGGTTTCTATTTGGTGGTGGAGAAAGCACGCCTCTCGCCCACTTCACTTATTTGGTGGAGGGGGACTGGTAATGTTTTTCTCTGGAACTACCCTATTGTTTCTTTTGTTTTTACTACGCCTGTTGAATTATATTTCTTTATCTGACAAGATCTGGCCTTTAGTAGCTATTTTCATGATGCTGGCTGGAATGCAATTATTTGTTTCTGGGTTACTAGCAGAGATTCTAATTAAAAACTACTTTAAAAACGGCCGCACAGTTTACTCTATTGAAAAAATAGACACTAAGTAATGAATATACTTTTAATAAATTACGAATATCCACCTGTGGGTGGGGGTGGAGGAGTCGCCTCTCGTAATTTAGTTGAGCAATGGAAACAGGGGAATAAAGTTGTGATTTTAACAACTAACTTTAAGGGTTTAAAAAAGCACGAGTCCCCTAGTGAAAATTTAGAAATTTATAGAGTTCCGGTGTTGGGTCGAAAAAATAAAGCCAACGCTTCTTTAATCTCTATGCTGACATTCCCCTTCTCTAGCTTGTGGCAGGGGATTAAATTATGTCGTAAGTATAAATTTGATGTTATAAATACCCATTTTGCAATCCCCTCTGGGCCAACTGGATATGTATTATCTAAATTGTTTAAAATCAAGAACGTCTTATCTATTCACGGGGCAGATGTATATGACCCAACTAGAAAATATTATAAAAATCCCCTCCTTCGCATGGTTGTAAGATTTATATTAAATACGGCTAACGAGATAGTAGCCCAATCTCATAATATTAAAGAAAAAACTGCCCATATTTATAAGCCTAATAAAGAAATTAAAATTATTCCTTTAGGCCTGATTAGACCACCTGAGGTGGAGATAAATGGAGAAAGCAATGGTTTTAAATTAATTAGTATTGGGCGGTTAATTGAGCGAAAAGGATATAAATACCTGATAGAATCTATGCAAGACCTTGATGAGTATATTACTTTAGACATAATAGGTAATGGGCCATTGAAGGAAAATCTAAAGTCCAAAATCCAAAAATTAAATCTAGATAAAAGAGTAAAAATATTAGATCAGGTTGATAATCAAAAAAAGTGGGAGCTTCTGGGAAATGCAGATTGTTATGTCTTAAGCTCTATTCATGAGGGTTTTGCGATTGTGGGACTAGAGGCAATGCATTACGGACTACCTATAGTAGCTACTAATTTTGGAGGGCACATGGATTATTTAAAAGAAAACGAAAATGCGGTAATTATAAAACCTCGTGATCCTAAAGTCTTGAGCTGGGCTATTAAAAAGATATTTACTGATACTGAATTGCGACATAAAATGAAAGAAAATAATTTAGCCAAAATAAAAGATTATTATATTGAGCCAATTGCTCTAAAATATTTAGAATTATTTAAAAATCTATGCAACCAAAAGTAGCCCTAGTTATCTTACATTGGAATAAAAAAGAATTATTAGATATTAGCTTGCCCTCTGTTTTTGATTTAGACTATGATAATTATCATGTTTATTTAGTAGACAATGGATCTACTGATGACTCTAAACAATATATTGAAAAAAAATATAAAGATCATCCAAAAGTTACTTATATAGATAAAGAAAAGAATTATGGATTTGCCGAGGGAAATAACATCGCTCTTAAAGAAGCGTTTAAGGATCCGGATTTAAAGTATATTGCGCCATTAAATAACGACACTAAGGTAGAGCCTAATTATTTAAAGGCTATGGTCGAGATTATGGAAGCTGATGAGACTGTTGGATCAGTGGCACCAAAGATTAAATTTTATTATGAAGATAATTTAATTGATACTTGCGGAATTGTGACTAGCCCAGATGGCGGAGGCATGAACCGAGGGTTTAAAGAAAAAGATGAAGGACAGTATGAAAAACAAGAAGAAGTATTTGGACCTTGTGCTGGAGCGGCCCTGTATCGAGCGAAAGCTTTTAAAGAGGTAGACCTAGACGTGAACAATTATTTTGATCGGAACTTTTTTGCTTATTATGAAGATTTAGACCTAGCTTGGAGATTGCAATTACTTGGTTACAAATCTATTTATACTCCTAAAACTACGGTTCTTCATGTCCACTCAGCAACTGGGGTGAGCCATTCCCCCTTTAAGGCTTTTCATGTCCAGCGTAATCGTTTAATTACTTTGGTTCATAACTTTCCTTTAGGCTTAATGTTGTATGGATTGTTTATTTTAACTGCCTGGAGATATTTACACTTGTTAAATAGCGCCTTGTTTAAAAAATCTGGACCTTCACATGAGTTGAAACAAAAAACAAGTATGAAAACCTTGATTTGGATCACTATTAAAGCTTGGTTTAGTTTTATCTGGATGCTTCCACGAATACTTAAAAACCGCTGGAAAATTCAGCGGTCTAAGAAACTATCTCGAAAACAAGTTAAAGAATTATTTACAAAATACTCAGTTAGTTTGAACAAAATGATATACCTCTAAATTCGTATCTTTAATTTCTTCAATATACTCTAAATTTTTCTCACAGTAATTTTTAAGGCCTTCGGTAAGGTGGTAGCTTTTGTATTTAGGCCAAATAACCCAGCCAGAAGGATATTGGGCCTGTAAATCCTTTAATTCTTGAACCGTATAGCCTTTATCAGAAGTTAGTTTTACTAAGTTAAGATCTTGACGAGAGAAATAATATTCGTGCTGGCGCAAGATTAAGATTGGTTCTCCAGATTTATAGTTTTGTTCGATATAAGAATAAGCAGCGCTAAAGTTATGATACTCGAAATTGCTATAATCTTGACTGGCTCTAGTTGGTTGTAAAATATTAGGACCGGTTAGTAATAAAACTGCAATAATAGCTAGAATTAAATATTGTTTTTTAGCAAATAATTTTTTAAATATATTCACTAGGCCATCAGAGTAAAAAATTAGCATGAACGGAATAACAAATAAAATATATTTTTTGGCGGCATAGCGCTCAGCAAAGAAAACAAAGAAAATTAAGATGGGCACAAATAAAGATAAATAATATATTTTAAGTTTATTAAATTTATCCCATAAAGCTACGCCTAGAATTAAAAATAACCAACCTAGTTCCCAGAAATATAATTGGTTGAACGGATATTTAAAGTAAATCCAGTTTGGCGAGGTACGTAAAGTAAAGAAATCATTAGTGGTTAAGGGGTGAACAAAAAAGTTGAACAATAGCCCTCCAACTAAGCCAGTCACACCGACTAAGCTAACGATTAAATATTTTTTGTTTTTAGGATCTTTAATAGCGTTAACTACAAAATAAAATAAAAATCCTAAGGCTAAGATCAGGGCTACTTCATGAACTAAATAAGAAAAAGCTAGGAAGATTATACCTAAAGGTAAATAAATATATTTTTTCTTGTCTTCTAGGCCTTTGTATAAAAAATAAGTAGTGGGCAAGATAAAAAACAATAGCATAGAATACATCCGGCAAGTGCGGGAAGCCCAGATTAAAGAATTATCAAAAACAGCTAAGGCTAAGACTATAGTAGAAGCTAAATGGCTTTTGGTAATTCCAAAAGCTAATAAGTATATTAAGGGCAAGAATAATATACCAAAAATAGCAGAGGGTAAGCGACCAGAAAACTCGTTTAAACCAAATATTTTAGAGCTCTGGGCCACAAGCCAAGTATAGGGAAAAGCCCGAATGTAATCGCCCGTAGGCTCTTCATTTATAAAATCCCACATTACAAACCCCCCTGTCTCTAAATATCCTTGGGCAGTTTCGATATGAAAAAACTCGTCGTTTTGAAAGTTAACATCTCCTAGATTATCTAGGCGAAGCCAAGCTCCAATAACAATGAGAACTATTATTAAAATTGTATAAACAAAATTTTGTCGCATATGAAGTATAATAGCGCAAATATTGCCGCGCTGGCAAGTAATGAATAAAAGAAATTATTTAATTTAAGCTTAATTTTGGTGGCCCTAAGAATAAACCAAGCGCTAAAGACTAGGATCATTAACTCGGAATAAATAGTTACTCCGGCCGCGCCATAATAGGAATACTTGGGAATAAATATTAAATATAGCAATAAAGAAGAAACCGCAGTAAATAAATAAGCCAAAAGCATTGATTTTTGCTTGTTTACAGTAACTACTAAATAACTAAACAAAGTATTAAAGAAAATTAAGGCTACGGCAAATATTAAAATCATTAAAATATAACCTAAAACATCTTGTTGATCGGTAAATTTGTCGCCAGTGATTAACCTCATTAAAGGATGAGCAATGAATAGCGTGGTGGCGATCATTGGAAAAGCCATGTAAGACAAGAAATCAAATGATTTTTGTAAATATTCTTGAAACTTGGCTTTGTTTTTTTCTAAAAAGTGTTTACTAAGAATAGGCAGGGCTAGACCGACAAAGACCACTGGAATAGTAACTAAAACTTCTAAAATTTTATAAACTGCGCCGTAAACTCCAACTTCTTCTGGTGATTTTAGTAGGGAGAGTAAAAAAGTATCGCCCTTAAAGTAAGCTAAGCTAAAAGCAATAGATAGTCCCATGGGCCAACTTTCTTTAATAAAGTTTTTCCATAATTTAAAATTAAAAGCCAGTTTTATTTTTTGCAATCTTTGGACAACGATAAATAAAATTATAAAGTTTACAAAAGCAGCTAAGACCACGGTAACAAAGATAGCTTGAAGACCGGTTTGCCAATAATAGACTACGGCTATAGTAGAAGTAAATAAAATTATTTTAGAGGAAGTCTCAGCTATAGCCACCCAAGTCATTTTTAAGTGCTTTTGGAAAACAGCGGTTAAGACTTGGATTAGTAAAATAAACAAAAAGTTTAAAGCAGTAATTAAGACGCCTTGCTTTACTATTTCAGGATAAGGCAAAAACCAAACAATAAAACTAAATATTCCTAAAGCTGCTAGGCCAGAGGTTAAGCGAAGAGTAAAAATGTTGTTGGTTATTTTTTCTGGATTGTCTTTGGGGTCTGAAATGCGTTTAACTAGAATAAAGTAAAGACCAAGATCAATTAAAACCACGGCAAAGTGTAAATAAGCCATAACAGTGGTGAAATAACCATACTGAGTATCACCTAAATAGCGGATAACTATGATAGTGGTTATAAAACCAAAAACAAGGCCTATGAATTTTCCAGCCCATTGTAAAATTGAGTTTTTCAGGATTGCTTGAAACATTAAATATATTATACTATAATACAGCTATGATTTCAATAATAATACCGGTTTACAATACTCCGGAAATAAAGGACTGTTTAAAGTCTATTTTTAAAAACAATTTTACTGATTTTGAGGTAATTGTGGTAGATAATAATTCTAAGCCAGAATTTCTTAAAGAAGTTAAAAAAAGCTTTCCAGGAGTTAAGTATTTAGAGGAAAAGCGACCTAGTTCTTATATTTCCAGAAATACTGGGGCTCGAGAAGCTCGGGGTGATATTTTAGTATTTACAGATGCAGATTGTGTGGTAGCAGAAAACTGGTTAGAACAAATTGATCGCAAAATGAATAACAAGCAGTTTATAAATGGCTTAATGGGTCAGATCGAGGACGTGAATAGAAATAAGATTGCCGAATTTGAGTCTAGGCTTTACAAAGAAGTAAATAAAGATAAAAGAAATAGAGCTAGGGTTGATACTCGTAATTTTGCCATTCGTAAAGAAGTGTTTAAGAAGATAGGTGGATTTGAAGAAAAATTAAAATATGGCGGAGACATGGAATTAGGAGCTCGCTTAGACGACGCTGGTTATGTAATTGAATATGCTAAGCGAGTAATTATTAAACATCAAAATGAGACTAACTTTAAAAAACTGTTAGAAAAAAGAATTAAACAAAACTTTGATAACTACAATATTGTAAAACTACATGATGAAAAGTTTATAAAAAAATACTTCCCTCATTTAGTAGAATACTCCCCTGGTTTAAAAACTAAACTTTTAAGATTTGTTTTAGAATGGATAATAATTTTAAATATGCCTTTTTTGAGATTTGAAAAAAATTATTATTGCTTTAAGAAATTAAATATTATCGCCATTAAATATGGCTTACTGACTAATGTTGTTCAAAAAACTCTTTAACCAAGCATTTTTCTTGTTAATTGCCCGGATTTTATTCCGTGTTTTTAATGCTTTAGTAGCGATTATTGTAGCTCGATATTTGGGGGTAGAAAAATTTGGTATTTATTCTACAGCCTTAGCCTTGGTAAATACTTTCTTAATTTCTAATGACCTTGGATCCACGACTTTATTACTAAGAGAAGGGTCTAGAGATGAGTCTAAAATTAAGACTTATTTAGGAAATTCTATTTTGATTCAACTGGTGGCCACGGCTGCGTTTTTTGCTTTGTGTATAATTATTGGCTTTGCTTTAGGCTATGATTCTTTAACTATGTTGTTGGTGGTGTTATTAGGCGGAGCGACAGTGGTGTTTGAGTTTAGAAAATCTTTTAGAGCGACTTTGAGAATATTATTGAAGTTAAAGTTTGTGGCAGTGATGGAAGTTTTTGTTGGAGCTGGAATTTTTATCGGAACTTATTTAGTTTCTCTACTTGTTTTTGATAAAGACTTGGGCTTGATAATGATTGCTTTAGCCCCGTTTATATTTAATGTGATCTTAATTGCTAGTTTGATTATTTATAATCTTAAATTTACTAAAATTAGCTTTGATCGTAAGGAAATCTGGCCGATGATTAAAGAGGGTTATATTTATAGTGCTTATAATATTTTTTATATTGTTTATTTTCAGGTTAGTATTTTAATGGTTCAGTATATGCTGGGCAATACTGAAGCTGGATTGTATTCTGCCGCTTCTAAGTTGGTTATTTTGTTGTTAATTGTGCCACAGATGATTTTTCAAGTGGGATTGCCATTGATGTTTAAGTTTGCAAAAAGTGACTTGGAAAAATATAAAAGGATTCATAAATTTATTTTTAGATACTTAAATGCTTTTGCTTTGCCGGCGGCGGTAGGAATTTATTTATTGGCCGAGCAGTTTATTGAATTGGTTTATGCCAAGAAGGGCTTTTTACCAGCTAGTGAGGCTTTGCAGATCTTTGCGATATTTTTAGTAATTAGATTTTTTGGTAATGTCTCTGGCCAATCCTTGACTACCCAGGATAAGCAAAAACAAAAAGTAATAGTTCAAATATTTTCTCTAGGAATTTTAGCTATTTGTAACTATATTTTTATTAAGCAATTTGGATTTATCGGAGCTGTGTATGGAACCTTGATTTCGGAGGCTGTAATTAGGCTTTCCTTTATGTTTATGGACTTAAGATACTTAAAAACAGGCTGGCTTGGATATTTAAAAGAAATGATAATTCCAGGCTTAGGAGCCCTAATAATGGGGGCTTTGCTATGGTTTACAAAAAATGAATTAAATGTTATAGTGAATGTGATTTTAGGAGCCATTGTATATGGCACGTGTTTGGTAGTATTTAAATTTATCAAACCCTACGATAAAAAACTTTTTAAACAATTAAAAACGAAAAACTAATGCAAGTACTAATTATGGCTGCGGGTTCTGCTCGACGTTTAATGCCTTTAACAGAAAAAATTCCAAAAACTTTATTAGATCTAGGTGATAAGAAAATCATTCATCATATTATGGATGTTTGCCAATCTCAAGGATTAAAAGACTTTCATCTTTTAACTGGGCATGGACATGAACACGTTAAAGAAGCAGCCGAAGAATATGCGACTCAATATCCAGAAACGAACATTAATTTGATTTACAACGACGAATTTAGTACTAAGGGAAACATTTATTCCATGTATGTAGCTAAAGAAATTTTTAATGATGACTTTATTTTGATTAATTCTGATACTATTTTTCATAAAGAAATTTTAAAAGCTTTATTAGAACACCCAGAAGACAATGTTATGGTTTTAGATGATTATAAAGATCTTTCTGATGAAGAAATGAAAGTTATTTTACATGACGAAGGACACATTGATACAATTCATAAGTCTCTTGATCCAGAAAAATCTAATGGTGAATATATTGGAGTAATGAAAATGGGTGGTAAACACAAAGAAAATTTATTAAAAAGTTTACAAAAAACTATTGATAAAGACCCTAGTCTATACTACGAAGATGCTTTACAGCATTTAATGAATGAAGGAACTCAATTCCATACTTGCTCTACCTGTGGACACCCTTGCATGGAAATTGATACTCATGAAGACTTAGCAGAAGCCAGAGAAATGATTAAAAAAATCAACGAATAAATGTCCGTAATATTTAGAAACTTACAGGCTCCTCTTTTCATTAAAGTGGAGTCTAATATTCTTAGTAAAACTAGAGATATTTTACAAAAGCAACATTTAAGATTTGAACGTCCTCTTATTATTTCAGAGAAAATTATCTTAGAATTAGGAGGAAATGAAGTTTTACAAGGTTTTGAAGAAGAAGCTATTTATATCTGCTCTGAAAATTCTTTAGCTGAGGCAGACAAAATAATTAAAGAAGTTCAAGAAAAAAATAACGACTTAATCATTGCTGTGGGTGGATGTCGTATTTTAGATGTTGGAAAATATGCCGCCACTAAAGCTAAGATGAATTATGTTTCTATTCCAACTAGTCCCTCAACAGATGGAATTGCTTCTCCAGTAGCGGTTTTAAAAAATGAAAAAGGAGTAACTGAAAGCTTAAGCGTAAATATGCCAATGGGAATTTTGGTAGATTTGGAATTAATGAAAAAAGCTCCGGTAAAAAATATTCAGGCTGGAACAGCTGATTTAATTTCTAACTTTTCTGCTTTAGAAGATTGGAAATTGGCCCAAGAAGAAAAGGGAGAACAAATGGATGATTTTGCAGCTTCCCTTGCCTATTCCTCAGCAGATTTATTATACGGTAATGTTAACGAGATTGATATTGACCTAACTTCTACTAAATTCTTAAAAACCCTAGTCAATGGTTTGATTATTAGTGGGATTGCCATGAATATCGCTGGTTCTTCTAGGCCTTGTTCTGGAGCAGAGCATAAAATTTCCCATGCTATTGATAAACTGTTTCCTGGAACTGCTATGCACGGTCAACAAGTAGCTTTAGGAACAATATTAGCTGAAAAATTAAGGGGTGGTGATGATTATGAAAATTATAAAAAATTATTTAAAAATTTAGACTTACCTACTAGTTATAAAGATTTAGGATTAACTGAAGAGCAAATGATACAAGTAATAAAATTTGCTCCTAAAACTAGGCCGGGTAGATATAGTATTTTAGAAAAACTTAGTTTAAGTAAAGAACAAATAAAACAACACATCAATGAATCCTAGAGATGTTATAAAAAAAGACGATGGTCTTCTAGCCTATTATTGCGCTGGGCAATTAGCCAATATCTTGGCACGGATCGCGACTAAGGTAAAATGGCTCACCCCTAATTTGTATACTACTATTTCTGGGTTACTAGCCTTAGCTACGGTTGTATTATTTGCTTTAGGTGATTATAAATATATGATTATTGGATCTGTGACTCTTTTATTCACCTTGGTCTTTGACTGCGCAGACGGGCAAACTGCTAGATTAAAAGGAATGATGTCTAAGTTTGGACATTGGTATGATTACCATACAGACAAGATTAAAGATATTTTAATTTTATTAGCTGCGGCTTGGGGTGTTTATGAAATGACTGGAGAAATTTACGTGTTTATTTTTGCTTTTTTGGCTATTAGTTTTCAATTTTTAAGAAATATTACTAGATTAAATAGAGTTGTCTTTGATTTAGAACAGGGTAGTGAGGTTGAGAATCCGACATTGATTAAAAAGCCTCGAGGCCAATTTATGACTTGTGTGAAAAACTCTACCATGTTTAAAGAAGCTGATCGTTATAGCTTATTTATTATCGGTGCTTTATTTCAAGTAATGGGGCCAGCCATTGTTGTTTATGCAGTCTTAGAAATTTTCTTTGCTTTATCTTCTGGATATTTAAACTATAAAAAATTTAAACAATTTGACTTAAATAACTAGCCCCTCCCCCTAACCCCCTCCCCACATCCGTGCGGGAGGGGGAATAAAAGAAATCTTAAAAAGCTCCCTCTCCACGAAGGTGGAGAGGGCGGGGGGAGAGGAAAGAAAATATTATGAATAATAAAGTAGTTGTCATTGGACTAGATGGAGGGACATTTAAATTATTAAAGCCTTTGGTTAAAGAAGGCTTGATGCCTAATTTAAAAAAGATTTTAGATGAGGGAGCTCATAGTGTTTTAGAGTCTACTATTCCGCCAATGACAGGAACCGCCTGGTCTACTTTTGCTACTGGTAAAGGACCTGGGAAACATGGAGTTTACGACTTTTTAATGGTAGATGACTCTTTAGAGAATTTTCATATTACAACATCTAAAGACATTCAAGGTAAAACTATTTATGAGATGATGAGTGAGTCTGGAAAAACTCCAGTAACTATTAATTTACCTAATTCTTGGCCCCCTAGACTAAAAGACAAAGAAATAGTAATTACTTCTATTTTAACTCAAGGTGATCAATGGATTTGGCCAGAATCTTTAAAAGAAGAAATTCCAGAATTGAAAAATTATAAATTAACTCCTAATGAGTCTTTACGATTAAAAGAACGTAAGGATCAATATGCGGATGAAGTTTTAGAGCTAGTTGATACTCAAATGAAATCTGTAAAAAAGATTTTTAAGCAAAAGCCTTGGGATTTCTTTTTCTACCTTTTCTCTTCTACTGATTGGATTCAACATGCCTCTTATGATGAATTAACTGAGCGTCGAGAGCAAGCACAATCCCCTTTACGGATTTATAAACAAGTTGATGAGTATTTAGGATGGTTTATGGAAAACATGCCTGAGAATACTGATCTATTGATTATGTCTGACCATGGGTTTAAAGCATTTAAGAAGACTTTTTACTTTAATAAGTGGCTGGAACAAGAAGGATTTTTAGCAACTAAAGATACTTCAGACGACTTTAAGCAGGCTGTAACTCGTCGAGCTAAGGAAACAGAGAAAATTCGCAGTAAGAAAAAAAGATTAAACTTAGGAAAAGGATTTTTCAAAGTAATGAAAAAAATGCCTTTCTTGGAAAAGCCTTTAAAGCTGGTTTATCATAAAGTGGTTAAGAAGTACTTACCAGTAAACTTGAAAGTTGACATTGGAATTGATTATAAAAATACTAGAGTATGCTTTCCTAAGGGAAGCTACATGACCAATGCTTATATTAATGATGGACGGAAGTATCCAGGAGGGCCAATTAAAAGTGATGAAGAATTTAAGAAAACTCAAGACGAAGTTATAACTAAGATTAAAAACTTGCGGGCTCCTGATGGTCAGCCAGTAGTGTCTAAGATTTATACTAAGGAAGCTATTTATGGAGAAAATTCTTTAGAGCGTTGTCCGGACTTGTTTTTTGATCTTGGTGATTATTGGTTTGATGGGCAATTTTCTTCTAGTAAAATATTTGAAGATGGAACTTTGGAAAATAAGCATGATAAGGATGGAATTTTCTTGGCTTGGGGCCCTAATATTAAAAAAGGTTTAGAAATTAAAGAATGGAAGCATATTCAAGATATTGCGCCGACTATTTTACATATGATGGATTTACCAGTGCCTAATGATATGGATGGTAAGGTTATGCAGGAAATATTTACTGAACAAAAAGACGTTAAATATCAGTCTGATAAGCAAGAAATCGATACATTGATCGATAATATAGATATATAGCCTCTCCCCAACCCCTCTCCACGTCTGGAGAGGGGTTTTTTTGGTTTAGGTACTTGCCAGTGCGGTTTTGCACAAGCAAAAACGCCACTGGTTGACAAAATTAGTGTTTTATGCTAATATATTTTATTGTTCTTTAATATTGTTGTAGTTGGCTTTTTGCCTATTTTTTAGTAGTTAAAAAGCCTACTACAACACCCCGCCCGCAAGGGCATTTCGGATCGGAGGATCCACACCATGAACGACACCCTTACCCGTCTCCTTCCCTCCATCGGCGGCCACCGCTTCCTGCTGACGCCCATGGCGAGCATCCCCAACCACGATACCAGCATCCGCGAGGGTATCAACGGTGAACTGGATGTCTACGACAACAACGAGTACGGCCCGATGGTCTGCAACAACGGCGACTTCCGCGTGGTCAACGGCGTCATCGTGCGCGCCACGGACGAGATGCGCAGCGACAAGTCCCTCAAGCCGCCCACCGATGAGGTGATGGAGGCCCTGAGCAGTGACGACATCGTGCGGCTGGAGATCACCACCCTGAGCTCCTGGCTCGACGCCATGGGTGAGCTCGAGACCGGGCACCTGACCATCGAGCTGAAGGGTTCCTCGGTCGCCAAGGTCGTGGATCTGGCCGAGAAGGTCGATGACATCCTCTACAACTACCGCGACATCCTCCCCCTCAACCGGGTGGCGGTGGAGAGCTTCTGCGTCGAGGCCATGGCCAAAGTCGTCGAGCGCTTCGAGAGGGACGAAGACGACGGCACCCGCTACGTCACCGGCCTCCTCTGGGCCAGCAAGGCCGACTACATCGTCATGGACATGCACAAGCCGGCCATCGACGACGTGGCTGACATGGGCAGCGACGAAGTGACCCCCTGGTGGCTGAAGGGCCTGATCCAGGCCAGTGGCATGAACCTGAACTTCATCTCGGTCCACTGGACCCTGGTGACGGACGAGTTCCTGGCCGTGGCCAAGCGCCTGGGCCTCGAGGTCTGCTGCTGGGTCGTCGGCGATGTCGACAAGGCCCGCGAGCTCGCGGACAAGAACGTCTACGTCCTGACCGAGTCCGCTGAGGTCTACGAGACCATCTCCGCCCAGTAGTCAGCTCCTTCGGGACAACGACTACGAACCCCAAGCTTCTACCAGCTACCACTGGTGGGGGCGCGGGGTTCTTTTTTTATACTTGACATTTAAGTCTTTTTATAGTAGGTTATAATATCGTTCCTTTATATAGTTGTGGGTAATTTTTTGTTTATTTATTAAGTAAATAAAGAGCTACTCACAACACTCACCCCCCATCTGAATTCCTGGAGGATTCATGTCACTCAAGCAAGAACTCGAAGAACATCTTGAGCAGATGACTGCCATCATACTGCCCGCCTGCTCCCGCCTGCTCACCAGACACCTGGGCATGGATGCCAGACGTGACGCCCTTCAGGCGCAGATCGAGAAGCTCGTTCCCCAGGGCTGTGAGGTGGACTACATCCTCTGGAACAACGGAACCACTGGCTTCACCATCAAGCGAGGCGAGGAAGACTGCGCCCTGTGCCTGGAAGAAGGGGTTCTCGTCGTTCACGAGAAGGAGGGTCGCTGGGGCCCCTACCCCCGACTCGCCCACAGCGGCTACGGCCCCGCCTTTGGCGACAGCCCGGACCCGCTGGACATCATCCTCTAGGCTTAGGCCTGGCACTGCGGTCCGAACCCCAAGCTTCTACCAGCTACCACTGGTGGGGGCGCGGGGTTCTTTTTTTATTGACCGAGATAAACTCGGTCACAACAGCACTGTTTAAATGAGGATGACATATTTGAATATTTTTTTATATTAAGATATAATAATATAGATTAAGGCACAAGTTTAATATTAATTTAAAAACGATGCCTAAACATCAAAAAACCTTATCTAATCAAAAACTTTTAACTTCTATTAAAGAATTATTAGCTGATAATAATCAGCTAATTTTGAAGTCTATTAATGACTTTTCTACAGAGGTAGATCAAAAATTTTCTAAAATAGATGGAAGACTATCTAAAGTAGAATCTACAATGGTTACTAAAAAAGACCTAAAAGAGGAACTTAAAGTTTTTGCTACTAAAGAAGATTTAAAGAAAACTGAATGCAGACTAGTAACTAAAGACTACCTAGACGATAAACTAGCTGACTTACAAGCAGATTTAGCCGTAGATAAAAAAATAAAGACTTTAACAAACATCCTGCAGCATAAGCGGGTGATAACTAAAAAGGACTCGAACGTTGTTTTTTCTGTTTAAACCTCAGTAAAAATCTTATCAGCTCCTAGGGAGAGGTAATAATCAAATTTAGATGGGTCGTTGATTAACCCAGTATATACAAGCAATCCTTTGCTATGGGCAAAGTCGACTAATTCTTTAGTAATAACATCTTGAAAAATATGAACACAAAAACATCCTAGTTCTGCGGCTAAGGTGGTGTAAGCCTTGACCCAGTCTTCACTAGTCCAGTCTAAGTCATAATTAACATGCTTGAAAACTGTTTCTGTGATTTTTTGTTCATATGATCTTTTAGGAAAAGAAGTGAAAACCATTTCTTTTTTGTATCTATCACCCACTTCTTTAATTGCTTCTACAGAAAAAGAGTGCAAGCTAATTAAGTCGCTATATTCTTTTGGTAATTTATCTAATAACCTCATAACAGCCTGAGCGGTTTTAATAGCGTGTTCAGGGGTACTGGCCTTCATTTCTATAATAGTCTGATTGTTTTGTTCGGTCTGGGCTTTTAAAAATTCCTCTAAAAATGGTGCTTTTGTTTGCTCCAGGGTCATAGACTCGACTTGCTCACAAGTTAAGTCATGATCCTTATTATGAATTACACCAACTTGGCCATCAGACAATAAAAAAACATCGCACTCTAAGTGAGTGTTTTTTTCATAATAAACACCGTCTAAGGAATTAGGCTTAGTCTGATCTTTGCGTAGACCGCGGTGGTGAATGAGCTTATTCTTGAGCTCCGAGTTTTCTAGCACTGTTGATTTGTTTTAATATTAAAGGAAGGCTTAAAACGAAGAATAAAGCTAGGATATAAAGCTCTATTTTAAATAATATTCCAGCACAGACTAAGTAAATAATTACGTCTACTGAGCCAATGTAAATAGTTTTGGTAATATATAATTCAGCAGTTCGAGTAGTTGGCCAAGAAGCTTTTTTAGCTTCTCGTAAATAAGAAATTAATTGCCAAGTGATGATAGTCGCGGCGCCAAGTAAAATCACATAAAGATGCTCGTGATTTAAGTACCAAGCATAAGTAAGAGCAGCAAACATGAAGATTTCCTTGATCCGGTCGTTAATACTATCAAACCAGGCTCCAAATTTTGAGCCCATATTCTTTAACCGAGCCACTTCGCCATCTGAGCAATCTAGGGCAAAAGAAATTTGTAATAATACCACTCCGCCGACTCTAGCCCAATAATTAGGAGATAAAAATAAAATACAAGCTACTATTCCAAT